>NZ_JASGBW010000010.1:0-136109 GCF_030053215.1 Stenotrophomonas sp. PFBMAA-4
GGCCCGGTGTGGGGTCAGAGCCCTTTCCTGTGGAAAGGGATCCGACCCCGGGCATGACAGTGCCGACCAACGGTCGGCACCCACCGGGATTGCGCAGTAGATCCACGCCATGCGTGGATGGGGGCCCGGTGTGGGGTCAGAGCCCTTTCCTGTGGAAAGGGATCCGACCCCGGGCATGACAGTGCCGACCAACGGTCGGCACCCACCGTTCTGCAGGCGCTTTAGAACTTCCAGCGCAGGCTGGCCGCCACGAAGCGCGGTTCGCCGTAGTTGTTGTAGTCCAGGTTGGCCCAGTAGGTCTTGTCCAGCGCGTTGCGCACGCTCAGCGTCGCCGTCCAGTTGTCGCTGATGCGGTAGTTGGCGTTGAACTGCACCAGCGCGTACGCCGGCTGGTTCACCGTCACCGTGCCGCCCAGCGGATACGGGATGTTGTAGCCCTGCACCTTGCTCTGCCACTGCACGCCGGCACCCACGCTCAGGCGGTCCAGCGCGCCGGGCAGGCGCACCTGGGTGTTCAGCTGCAGCAGGTCTTCGGCCGGGTTGGCATACAGCAGGTCGGTGGTGGCGCGGGTCACCTTGACGTGGGTGTAGCCGGCGTTGACCGTCCAGCCCGGCAGGATCTCGCCGTTGACGTCCACTTCCCAGCCACGCGCCTTGGTGCCGTTCACGCCGATGTAGGCCGAGGTGCCATCGCTGAGCGAATTGTCCGGCACGCTCATGTCACGCACCGCGTAGTTGTCCTGCTTGGCTTCGAACACCGCGGCGTTGGCGGTCAGGCGGCCATCCAGCCACTGCGTCTTGATGCCCGCTTCGACGTTCGAACCCTGCACCGGGGCCAGCAGGTTCTCGTTCTTGTCCTTGAAATTCTGCGGGTTGAAGATCTCGGTGTAGCTGGCATACGCCGATACGTTCGGGGTGATGTCGTACACCAGGCCCACGTACGGGGTCACTTCATCGCTGACTTTGTAGGCGCCGCTGGTGCCGGTGTAGGCGCCGGTGGTGCTGTACGAACGGCTGAGGGTCTGCCAGCGGCTCAGGCGCGCGCCGGCAATCAGCGACAGCGGATCGGCCAGGCGCAGGCGGGTGGCCAGGTAGATGCCGCTCTGGGTGGTCTTGGCCACGCGGCGCCCACCGGTACGGGTGTAGGTCACCTCGGAAATGTCGCCATTCCAGTCGTACACGTTGGGGATGTAGTAGCAGCGATCGCCGCCGCAGCGTGCCCAGTCGGTGGGGAAGTTGAGCGTGGTGGTGTGGGTGGTGGCTTCCAGGTCCGACCACTGGGTGCCCAGGGTCACGTCGTGCTCGCGGCCGAACAGGTTGAAGGTGCCGGTCAGGTAGGCATCGACGTTGCGGCGGGTGTCTTCGGCATCGCCGGCGGCGGCGCGCAGGAAGATGCCCGAGCCGTCCACCGGGTTCGGGTTGCCGGTGCCGTACAGGCGCACGTTCTGAACGTTGCCGCGGGTGTAGGAGGTGTTGATCTTCAGCAGCCAGTCGTCACCGAAGCGCTGCTCCAGGTTGGCGAACACGGTGCTGGTTTCGCGCTGCCAGTAGCTCCACTTCGGCGACAGGTTGGTCGAGCGCGGCAGGTGGGCGAAATTGCCCTGGCTGTCGAAGAACGGCACGGTGCCCCAGGTCGAACCCACCGGGTTGTTGTCCTGGGTCTGGTAGCCGACGGTGACGGTGGTGCTGTCGGTCAGGTCGCCTTCCAGCACGGCCATGCCCGCCATCTTGTCTTCCTTGTAGCGGTCGTAATAGAAATCACGATCGGTATAGGCGGCGACCACGCGGCTGCGGAAGCGGCCGTCGGCGGTCAGCGGCGCGGTCACGTCGGCCTCCATGCGGCGGTAATCCCAGCTGCCGGCGCTGACCGAGAACGAGGCATCGAACTCCTTGCCCGGGCGCTTGCGCAGCAGGTTCACCGTGGCCGACGGCACGCCGGCGCCGCTGAGCAGGCCATTGGCACCGCGGATCACTTCCACGCGGTCGTAGAAGGCGGTGTCGTATTCCTGGTTGGTCGAACCGCTGTAGGTCGGGATGCCGTCGACCTGGAAATCGGTGATGGCAAAACCACGCGCGTAGTACAGCGGGCGCTGGGTGTCATAGAAGGACACGCTGACGCCGGTGACGTTGCGCATCACGTCGTTGATGCTGAACAGCGATTCGTTCTGCAGGCGCTCCAGGCCGATCACCGTGGACGACTGCGGGGTTTCCTGCAGCGTGATCGGCAGGCGGGTAGTGCTCGACGGCGGCGCCGACTGCTCGGCGCGCACGCTCACCCGGTCCAGGGTCTTGGCGTCGGAGGCATCGGCACCTGCGTCGGCAGCCGAAGCGGCGGGCGCGGCCACGGCAAGGCAGGACAGCAGGGCGGCCGGCAGCAGCGCACGGCGGGGCAGGGAAGAACGGGCAGGCAGGGTCATGGAAAGCTCGAGGACGTGGGCGGGGGGAGGCAGCCGTCAACCAGCACCCGGGCGGCGGCATCGGGTGGGCTCAGATCCATCTGGGGGCATGCGGGCGTCGTGCGGGACGCAAATGTAAATCGTTCTTAACAACATTACAATTCGTGACACGGCGAATTGGTCTTTGCGCATCCAGAAGGGGGCAGCGCCCTGGGCCCACAAACGCGAACGGCCACCCGAAGGTGGCCGTCCGTGTCCTGCGTTGAACGTGCGGGCTTACAGCGCCTGCAGTTCCTCGTTGGCGTTGCGCTTTTCCGGCGCGGCCGGGGCAGTGGCCGGGGCCAGCGCCGGCGTCGCGGCGTTCTCCAGCGGCACCTCCAGGTAGGGCAGGTGCAGGCTCTGGCTGGTCAGCGTGCGGATCTCGTTGGTCAGCGCTGCGCTGTCGTTGAGCTTGCGGCCGTACGACGGCACGATCTCGCGCAGGCGGGTCTCCCAGCCGGCCTTCATCTGCTCCGGGAAGGCCTTGGCCATCAGGTCCAGCATGATCGGCGGCGAGGTCGAGGCACCCGGCGAAGCACCCAGCAGGGCGGCCAGGGTGTGGTCCTTGTCGGTCACGATCTCGGTGCCGAACTGCAGCACCGGGCCCTTCAGCGGGTCGCGCTTGATGATCTGCACGCGCTGGCCGGCGGTCACCAGCTTCCAGTCAGTGGGCTTGGCGTTGGGGAAGTACTTCACCAGTTCGGCCTGGCGGTCGGCATCGTCCAGGCGTGCCTGGCCCATCAGGTACTGCACCAGGTCCAGGTTGTCCTTGCCCACCGACAGCATCGGGCCGACGTTGTTGTGGTTGACCGACGAATACAGGTCCCACCACGAGCCGTGCTTGAGGAACTTGGTGCTGTACAGGGCGAACGGCCCGAACAGGATCACCGGCTTGCCGTCCAGCTTGCGCGCATCAAGGTGCGGCACCGACATCGGCGGCGAGCCGGTTTCGGCCATGCCGTAAGCCTTCACGTGGTGGCGCGAGGTCACGTCCGCGCCCTGGAACGCCAGGAACTGGCCGCCCACCGGGAAGCCGGCGTAATCCTTCGATTCGGGAATGCCGGACATCTGCAGCAGCTTCAGCGCGGCGCCACCGGCACCGATGAACACGAAGCGCGCATGGATAGTGGTCTCGGTGCCGGCCTTGAGGTCCTTCACCGTCACGTTCCAGCTCTTGTCGGCGTTCTGCCGCAGGGCGCGCACTTCATGGTTGAGGTGCAGGCCGAAGTTCGGGCTGCGCTGCAGGCCGGCGGTCAGCTGGCGGGTGATCACGCCGAAGTTGACGTCGGTACCCAGCGGCATCCAGGTCGCAGCGACCTTCTGCTTCGGGTCGCGGCCTTCCATCAGCAGCGGTGCCCACTGCTTGATCTGTGCCGGGTCCTCCGAGTACTGCATGCCGTGGAACAGCGGGTTCTTCACCAGCGCCTGCTGGCGCTTGTGCAGGTAGGCGATGTTGTCATCGCCCCAGACGAAGCTCATGTGCGGGGTCGGGTTGATGAAGTCGCTGGGCTGGCTCAGCCGGCCTTCCTTCACCTGGTGCGACCAGAACTGGCGCGAGACCTCGAACGATTCGGCGATGCCGACCGCGCGCTTGGTCTCGATGCTGCCGTCGGGCAGTTCCGGGGTGTAGTTCAGTTCGGCGAATGCCGAGTGGCCGGTGCCGGCGTTGTTCCAGCCGTCCGAGCTTTCGCCGGCGACCGTGTCCAGCCGCTCGTAGACCTGGATGTTCCAGTCCGGCTGCAGTTCCTGCAGGTAGGTGGCCAGGGTGACGCTCATGATGCCGGCGCCGACCAGGACGACGTCGACCGGCTTGTCGTTGCTGGCGGCGGGCACCGAGCGCTGGGTCAGCGGCCAGTACAGGAACAGCGCGGCGGCCAGCAACAGCAGCACGAGCAGGGCGATAAGAGCCTTGCCAAATTTCTTCATGGGAATGACTTGGGCGTGGGGAAGGGAGCAGGATGCGCGCGGTGACGGCAAATGGCGTGAAGAAACAATGCCTTGCAGCACCCTGTCGGGATTTTAACCCTTTCTGGTCTTGTTTTGGTGCGATGCAGCATCCCGCTCATCGGGCCACCGCGTTACACTAGGCGGCTGATACCCCGCAACGACCGGCCACGGAGGGGCCGCGCACCGATGTCACGGATGCTGATCGTAGTTGGCGACGCCCTGCAGACGGGCGGCTCGGTCCTTTCAGGGTCGCCCCATACCGATATCGAAGGCCGCGCGGTTGCCCGCGTCGGGGACCGGGTGATCTGTGCCCGCCACGGGCCGGGTTCCATCGTCAGTGGCGATGCGAGCTTGGTGATCGACGGCCAGCCGGTGGCGCGCGATGGCGACAAGGCCAGTTGTGGCTGCGCCCTGGTGGCGGGCCAGCAGCAGCGTGCGCATGTCGTTGCCGGCGGTGGTGGTGGCAGTGCGGGTGGAAAGTCGATGGCCGCTCTTGGTGCAGTTGCTTCGGTCGCAAAGGTGTTAATGAAGAAGCCGGAGCTGAGGACGCCGGGTTTTGCGCCGCCAGGCACCGAGGCACCGCAGTGCTGGGTGCGTGATCATGAGGTTCTGGTCGACCGCGATATCGACGGACGCTATTACCAGACCACCGAGCTGGACGGCACACGCGTCCCGCTGATCTCGAGGGTAACCTTCCGGATTCGGGTGCCCCTCAAGTCGGAAGGGGATGCCCTCGTGTTCATCCGGGCCCGAGCAGTTGCGCAGCCGGGTGTCAGCAGCGCGCAGTTGGAAACCGCCAAGCGGCAGATGCAGGAAGGTATCGACAGGCACTGGAACGGCAAGCTGCGGCTGTCGGTGAATGATCCCTTGTGCGGAATCCGTACCTTCCCCATCCGCTATGCAGTGGAATGGGATGCGCCTTCGCACGACTATACGGTGCGTGTGCATACCCGCTTTGATCGGGAGCAGCTCGACTATCCCGTAGTGGATGTATCCATCGCGACGGACCTGCTCACGTTCGCCCATGAGTTCGGCCATTGCGTTGGCCTGCCTGACGAGTATTCCTATGCGCCAGAGACGTGGAATGTGCAGTACGTTCGCCCCGATGGCAGCTTGGATGCCAACAAGATCGTCGCCTTGCCGGCTGAAGACGATCCGGGCGAGGATGAGACCATCATGTCGTCCAGCGAAGTGATCAGGCCCTTCCATGCCTGGTCCGTGGCGCTGGAGGTACGGGAGCTGTTGACCCGCGAAATCGGCCGGGAGATCACATGCGACATTATCTGACTCTTGCTCCACTCCTTGTTTTCTTCGCCGTACCCCAAGCTACCGCAACTGACAGTGAGCCGCCTGCGATGATCGTTCTCAATGCCCGCTGCATCGACAACCCCACCTGCCGTTTCACTGGCGAGGAGATCGTGGTCGAACTCGAACTGCGCAATGATGGACGGGAGAGCGTGCAGCTGCCCATCCGATACCTGCATCGCATGGGGCCCCGCGTCCAGGTGATGGACAACCACTCCGGCAAATCGACCTGGCTGCGCACGCCTCATCCGGATCGATCTCTGGTCAACGAACTCGAAGCGCTCGCGCCGGGTCAGTCCATCCGGATGACACGATCAGTCATGCCGGAGCTGCTGCAGTCGTTCGCTCTTCACCCGATCGATGTGAGCGTCGAGTTCTCCCTCAACCTGGTGCCGCAGAAGCCGCGCGAAGAAATGGAACTGGTAAAGAGCCGGGTTCGTATCGCGCAGCAGCCGGAGGATCGCCAATCCGGTAAGTAAGCGTTCGGGAGATCACATGCCCCGTCTCATGATCACCCTTGCCCTCGCCGCCCCTCTCGCCGTATCCGGCCAGGAAACGTTCCACGGACTCGAACTTCGAGCGCGCTGCATCGACAATGCCCCCTGCCACTTCCTCGGTGAGGACATCCGCGTGGAACTGGAACTGCGCAATACCGGCAGCGAGGACGTGCAGGTGCCGGCCGAGTTCTACCGCCGTCGCGGGCCCAGCGTGAAGCTGGTGGACCGCCACTCGGGCAAGGAAACGTCGCTGGCCATCAATCCGCCCGACGCGCGCCTGCTCAAGTCACCGCAGACGCTGCGGCCGGGGCAGTCCTTCCGGTTCCCCTGGCGCATCCTGCCAACGGAAATCAGCCATTTCGCCCTGCGCCCGATCGACGTGTCGGCGGTGTTCAGCGTCAACCTGACGCCGGGTGTACGCGGTGGGCAGGCCCGCATCGTCAGCAGCGAGCTGCGCATCACCGACCCGGCTGGCAGCGCGTCGCGCTGAGCCGGACTGCTTACCCGGCAGCGCGCGCAGGTTGGGGCCGCGCGGACATCATTCCGCCGGTTCAGCGTCGACCACTTTCAACTGCGCCTGGATCCGTTGCGCATCGGCGCCGTGTGCGCCGGGCGTCAGGTTGACCGAGAACTGCAGCGTCACGTCCATCGGGCGCAGGGCAAATCGTGTCAGCTCCTGCGGCTTGATCGGGAAGCCGATGCGCAGGGACTGGCCCGCACGCAGCTCCTGCATCTGGTCCCGCAACGCAGCGGCGGCCATGCCGCTGTGCAGGGATGCCGACTTCCCGGAAGCATTGTCTTTCACCTTGACCGAGGGGCCGCGGCTGCGAATGTATTCCAAGGGCAGCGTCACGGACTCGCTGCCTGCATTGCGCAGTTCCAGTTCCACATTGAGCGTGTCGCCACGGAAACGGCACCGCGCATCGTCGACGCAGCGCGCATGAAGTTCGATCCCGGAAAGAGCTTCTTTGCTGTAAGCAGGCGGCGTAGTGGCAGTAATGATGGCGATCAGCGAGATCACGCGGCGGTCCATTTTGTCTCCTTGGCGATCTTGAGGCCTAGCAGCCCCAGCGATAGCGTCAGCTGGCCAGGCGTCAGCCCAGTGCAAGAATCTCGTCACCGGCCTCGTCCACCTCACCGGTCGGTCGCCAGCCCAGAAAGCGATAGAACCCGTGCGAGCGGGACTGCGGATCGGCCGAGCAGGCCAGGAACAGGCGCGAATGCCCGGCCGCATGGGCAAGCTCGACCACCTCCTGCAACAGTCGCTTGCCGATGCCCCGGCCTTCGTAGTCCGGCAGCAGGGCCAGTACCAGCACTTCGCCACTGTCGCGGTCGGCGAAGCCGTAGCCGACCACGGTACCGTTGTCTTCGGCGATGCGGCCGATGAAGTCACCCTCGGCGATGCCGGCGGCCCAGCTGTCCACGGTGATGCCCAGTTCGGCCAGCTGTGCGGCGCTGAAGGCGTTCTCGCGGGTGCGCCCGCGCAGGTCGATGCAGGCGGCCGCATCATGGGGTCGTGCAGGGCGGTAGTGGATCGGCATCCGTGCTCCTTCGGTGGCGCCGGGCGATGCCGGGCGCGGGTGTTCAATCACTGCCAATGGTGAAGTATTCCGCGGCGAAATAGCCAATCTGGTAGGCCAGTGCCACCCCGGCCAGCACCATCTGTGCGCGCGCCGTGCGCAGGTTCCAGCCCAGCACACATACCACCAGCATCAGCGCCGTGTGCAACGGATAGGCCTCGCCCAGCAGCCGCCAGCGACTCTGCCCCTTGATCGCGGTATCCACCAGGTCCAGCAGGGTCAGCGTGGCGATCACGCTGAAGATCCAGCGCCGGCGGTGCATGAGGTACGTGCCGTAGCTGCCGTATTCGCGCAGGTCATCGGGAAACAGCAGGGCGCACAGCAGGAACCAGGTGGCGCCGTAGCCGATCACGAACAGGTAGGTCTCGAACGTCCAGCGGTGCACCTCGATCAGGCGGAATTCCCACCACCAGAAGGTGACCAGCGAAACCAGCGTCCACGTGACCCAGCACAGGTGCAGGGCAGAGCAGCCACGCCGCTGCGGGTGCTCGATGATCTGCGCAAGGCCCTTCAGCAGCGTGGTGATCGACAGGCCCAGGATGATGCCCATCACCACGCGGATATGCAGGAATACCGGTTCGGTCTGCATCACCCAGCTCCCTCGTCGGTTACGGTGATGCTGGCACAGAAACGGGTCTTGCGGGATCCGGCCCCGTGCCGACCTGCAACCGGTCAGGCGGGAATCAGCCCATTCTTGCGGAGAAGGCCTAGAAGGGTTTCGCCTTCTTCATCTGCGTCAAAAATGTCCTCGCCGTCCAGCGCGTATGCCCGGATGAGGAGATCCAACGCTTGCTTTCGGCTACCAAGTGCTTCGCAGCATTGCCCTGCGCGATAGAGTATGAACGGGTTTACCTGTCCGTCAGGCCCGTTCATGGCATCCATGAAGCAATCGAACGATTGGGCGACCTTGCCAAGTGAAAAGAACGCGTCTCCCAGTGATGCACAGAGCCAGGTATAGGCCTCCCATTGCTCTTTGGGCGATGGGAGAAGGGACAACGCGCTGCTCCAGGAAACGATCGCACCAGCCGGATCTTCATTGTCCATCAGGTCGTTTCCCTGTTCGGACAACTCGGTGATTCGTTCGTACAGTTCGTCTGGAAGTTCCATGTATCACTTCGTTTCCGGAATCAAGCCGTCCAGCCTAGGGTGTCCCTTGGCTGAAGTCGCGTGGCGATTCCGATAGTTGGTGACGTTATCGGCTCAACTTTCCCTCAGCCCGTAGCAGAGTGGGAAAGGTCAGCCATTCAGCCTGCATCTGTGGCAAGTAGACCTGATCCGGTCGTCGCTGTGCATTCGACAATCAAGCGGATGGGGTCAGAGCCCGCTGCGCAGCAACAGGATCCGGCCCCGTGCCGACCAACGGTCGGCACCCACCAACAGCAGGCCCCACCAACAGCAGGTACCCACCAACAGCAGGTACCCACCAGCAGCAGGCACCCACCAGCAGCAGGCACCCACCAGCAGCAGGCACCCACCAGCAGCAGGTACCCACCAGCAGCAGGTACCCACCAGCAGCAGGTACCCACCAGCAGCAGGCACCCACCAACAGCAGGCACCCAGGGCGGCAGCCCCCCCCCGCCTCACCGCCTGCGCCGGACCAGCGTGCTCGATGCCTCCAGCACCGCCTGGGTCAGCAGGGCCATCGTCTGCACATCGCCCTTCCAGTGCTGCCAGTACAGCGGCACGTCCTCCCACGCGCGCTGCCGCACATAGACCAGGCGCCCGGCATCCAGGTGGCGCTTGACCAGCGGCAGCGGGTTCATCGTCCAGCCCAGCCCGCCCAGGTTGGCCTGTACGAAGGCCCGGGTGGACGGAATCCACCACGTCGGCGCCGTGCTGGGCAGCTCATCGCCAGCCATCCGCCGGGCGAAGCGTGACTGCATGTCGTCCTTGCGGTTGAACACCAGCACCGGGGCCTGCGCCAGCGCCTGCGCGGTCACTCCCTTGGCGAAATGGCGCTCGCGGAACTCCGGGGTGCAGGTGGCCGCATAGCGGATGCTGCCCAGCGCATGGATCTGGCAGCCCTGCACCGGCTCGTCCAGCGTGGTCACCGCGCCCAGCACCGTGCCCTGGCGCAGCAGCTCCACCGTGTGGTCCTGGTCCTCCACGCGCAGGTCGAGGGTGGTGCCGGTGCGCTGCGCGAACTGCTGCGCGGCCTGCGGAAACCAGGTTTCCAGGCTGTCGTGGTTCACCGCCACCGGGATGCTGGCCTGTGGCAGGTCCTCGTCGGCCAGGCCCATGCGGTGCAGGGCGTCGTGCTCCAGCAGCGCGGTCTGTTCAGCCAGCTGCACCAGCAGCTGGCCCTCGGCGGTGGCGGTGGCCGGCGTGCCACGCTTCACCAGCAGGCGGCCGATCCGGTCCTCCAGCGCTTTCACCCGCTGCGAGATGGCCGAGGGGGTGACATTGAGCGACTGCGCGGCGCGGTCGAAGCTGCCTTCGCGGATGACCGCGGCCAGGGCCCGCAGCTGGGCATGGTCGATGCGCATCGAATTAAGCTCCGCTAATGTTGGTTTAGTGAGTTTAGCTCGTCTTTTAAATGTTGCGGCGCGACAATGGCGCCCGTACCGGTGCTGTCCGCCTCCGCGAGGCACCGTCCCCCCAGCAAGACAAGGCAGTGAATCCCATGTTCTCGGTCATCTCCGCCAGCACCGGCCTCGGTGCCTGGTTCTCTGGTGCAGCTACCGGCGTCGGCCTGTTCGCCGTGGTCGGTGCCCAGAGCGCCTTCATCCTGCGCCAGGGCATCCTGCGCAAGCACATCGTGCCGGTGGTCGCCACCTGTGCGGCCATCGATGCGATCTTCATCTTCGCCAGCGTAGCCGGCCTGCGCACGCTCACCTCGGCGCTGCCGTGGCTGACCAGTGCCGTGCTGTGGACCGGTGTGGCCTTCCTGGCCTGGTATGCGGTCAAGTCCGCGCGCCGTGCCTTCGCCGGTGGTGGTGGCATGGGCGAGGCTGACAGTGACGACGGCAGCCGCCGCGCGGTGCTGCTGGCCGCGGTCGGCTTCTCGCTCATCAACCCGCATTTCTGGCTGGACATGATGGTGATCGGCTCGATTGCCGAGAACTTCGGCAATGCGCGCATGGCGTTCGCCGCCGGCGTGGTCACCGCCAGCTGCCTGTGGCTGACCGCACAGGGCCTGGGTGCCCGCCTGCTGGCACCGCTGTTCACCAAGCCCAGCACCTGGCGCGTGCTCGACGGCACCATCGCCGTCATCCTCAGCATCCTGGCCCTCACCCTGGCGGTGCGCGGGGTCCACTGAGCCCGGCGCAGGCCATCCCGAACCCCACGTCCTTACTCTCTCCAAGGTAGTGGCAGCGACGGCACCGGCAACGGTGCCGTCGTTTTTTCTGCCGTTGCTGCACCGCCACTGGCGGCGATGGCCGCCGCCTGCCTAGAATCGCGGAGGCTGGACAGGGTGTCCGGCAGCAACAGGGGGAAGGATGCGCAGGATGATGAGTGCCGCGCTGTTGTGCGCGGTGGCCGGTGGGGTATCGGCCGGTAGCGGCGGGGTGGACCTGGACCGGTACCTGAAGCAGGAATCGTTCACCGATGTAAAGCTGTCACCCGGGGGTGACTATCTGGCCGCGACGGTGCCGCTGGAGGATGCGACTGCGCTGGTGATCCTGCGTACCTCCGACCGCAAGCCGGCAGGCGTCTTCCGGCCCCAGGCGAAGAATCATGCCAACAGCTTCGACTGGGTGAGCAACGACCGCGTGCTGGTCGGCCTGGCCGAAAAATGGGGCGCGCTGGACCAGCCGCGGCCCACCGGCGAACTGTATGCGGTCAACGCCGATGGCAACCGCGGCGAGCTGCTGGTCGGCTACCGCGTGCAGGGCCGCGGCCTCGGTACGCGCATCCAGCCGAAGAAGGTCGAGGATGTCGCGGCCTTCCTCACCGACGACCTGCCCGGTGACGACCGCAACGTCCTCATCGCCGTGTGGCCGTTTTCCGATGAGCCCTATACCCGTGTCGAGCGGCTGGACGTACAGACCGGGCAGCGCGTGCGCGTCTCCGGCTCGCCCGTGAAGCGTGCCGACTTCAGCACCGATGCGCAGGGCAACGTACGCTTCGCCCACGGTGCCGCATCGGACAACATCAGCAAGCTCTATTACCGCGCCAGCAATGGCGCGCAGTGGGAGCTGATCAACGATGAAGGCCTGACCCACCGGGTCGATACCCCGATCGGTTTTTCCGCCGATGGCACGCTGGCCTACCTGCAGGTGCAGCAGCCGCAGGGCCCCGATGCGATCGTCAGCTGGAACCCGCAGACCCGAGAGCGCGTGCAGGTGCTGCGCGACGAGCAGTTCGATCCTTCCCGGGTGATCTACCAGCCCGGCACCCGTGTCCCGGTCGGTGCCCTGATCCTGGGCGACACCCCGCGCACCCGTTTCTTTGACGAGCAGGGCCCGGACGCGCGGCAGTACCGCAGCCTGGAAGCCGCCTTCGGTGGTCCGGTGTTCATCACGTCCAGCACCCGCGATGGCAGCAAGGTGGTGGTCCAGACGTGGTCGGGCAGCATTCCGGGCGAGTTCTATCTGTACGACACCAAGGCGAAGAACGCCGAGTTCCTCATCAGCCGCAGTGAGTGGATCGACCCCAAGGCTGCCGCCAGCGTGCGTCCGTTCTCGCTGAAGTCGCGCGACGGGCTCACCCTGCATGGCTTCCTGACCCTGCCGCACGGCAGTGACGGCCGCAACCTGCCGATGGTGGTGGTGCCACACGGCGGGCCGATCAACGTCTTCGACGACGGCAGCTACGATCCGGAAACGCAGCTGCTGGCGGATGCCGGCTACGCCGTGCTGCAGGTCAACTTCCGCGGCTCGGGCAACCAGGGGCGCGCGTTCAAGCAATTGGCGGCCGAGCAGTGGGGCAGGACCATGCAGGACGATGTGACCGACGCGACCCGCTGGGCCATCGCCGAAGGCATCGCCAACAAGGACCGCATCTGCATCTACGGTGCCAGCTACGGTGGCTATGCGGCGCTGATGGGCACCATCCGCGAGCCGGGGCTGTACCAGTGTGCGGCGGGCTACGTCGGCATCTACGACCTGCCGTTACGCTTCACCAAGGGCGCGGCGCAGTCGGCCGACTGGGTTATGACCTGGTTGCGCGACTGGATGGGTGATCCCAAGACCCTTGGCGCCTATTCGCCAACGACGCTGGCCGCGCAGGTGAAGGTGCCGGTGTTCCTGGCCGCCGGTGGTGAAGACCAGAACGCCCCCATCGAGCACACCAAGCGCATGGAGGCGGCACTGAAGAAGGTCGGTTCGCCGGTCGAGGCGCTGTACTACAGCACCGAGGGGCATGGCTTCTACCGCCCCGAGCACCGCCGCGAGTACTACACCCGCCTGCTGGCATTCCTGTCCAACAGCCTGGGTGGGGCCACTGCCAGTGCGGCCGCGCCGACGGGCAGCGGCAAGGCTCCGTAAGTCCAACCGCGCACGCCGCGCGTGCGCTTCAGCATGCCGGGCAGCCACGGCTGCCCGGCCAGGGGACACCATGAAATCTTCTTTCCTGCTGGCCGGGATGCTGGCGCTGTGTGGCGCCGGCCAGGCCCGTTCGGCCGAGCTCGCGCTGGACGACTACCTGCGCCGCGCCGAGTTCAATGACATCCAGCTCTCGCCCAGCGGCGAGTACCTGGCGATGACCCTGCCGCTGGAAGATGCGACCGCCGTCGCCATCCTGCGCACCAGCACCATGGAACTGGTCGGCAACTTCCGGCCGCCGCGCAACAACCACGCCGACAGCGTCGACTGGGTCAGTGACAACCGCCTGCTGATCGGCCTGGCCGAGAAGTGGGGCGCGCTGGACGCGCCGAGGCCCACCGGCGAGCTGTATGCCATGGACGCCAACGGCAAGCGCGGTGACCTGCTGGTCGGCTATCGCGCACGCCCGGACGAGCCGGGCCTGGTCAGCGGCCGCAGGGTGGAGCCGGTGGCGGCCTTCCTCGCCGACCCGCTGCAGGGCGATGACCGCAACGTGCTGATCTCGCTGTGGCCGTTTGCCAATGACACCAGTGCACGGCTGGAACGGTTGGATGTGGTCACCGGCCGCCGCGTGCTGGTCTCGCGCTCGCCGGTGCAGCGGGCCACGTTCACCACCGACAACGCGGGCGTGCTGCGCTTCGCCCGTGGCGCTGGCGAAGACAACGTCAACAAGCTCTATTACCGCCAAGATGACGGCCGCTGGACGCTGCTCAACGATGAAGACAGCAGCTACCGCATCGAACGTCCGATCGGTTTTTCCGCCGACAACCAGCTGGCCTACCTGGTGGTGCAGCAGGCCAGCGGGCCCGATGTGGTGGTCAGCTGGAATCCGCAGACCAACGAACGCCGCACCCTGCTGCAGGATGCAGAGGTCGATCCGACCTACATCATCCACCAGCCGGGCACGCGGGTGCCGGTCGGTGTGCAGTTCGTGGGTGCGGCGCCGCGCAGCGCGTTCTTCGATGAGCAGTCGCCCACCGCGCGCATCCAGCGCATGCTGGAAAAAGCCTTCCCTGGCCACGTGGTCAGCCTGTTGTCGGCCACCCGTGACAATGCGCGCATCCTGGTCAAGGTCGACTCGGGACACAATCCCGGTGACTGGTTCCTGTTCAATACGGTCACCCGCGAAGCGGCGTTCCTGACCGCGCGCAACCGCTGGTTCGACCGCGACGGCGGTGCCAGCGTGCGTCCTGTCACCCTGGCCGCACGCGATGGCATGCCGTTGCACGGCTTCCTTACCGTGCCCCACGGCAGCGATGGCCGCGGGCTGCCGATGGTGGTGAAGCCGCATGGAGGCCCCATCGGCGAGTTCGACGACGGCAGCTTCGAGCGCGACAACCAGTTGCTGGCGGCGGCCGGCTATGCGGTGCTGCAGGTCAACTTCCGGGGCTCGGGCAATCATGGCCGCGCGCACACCCAGGCCGCCGCGAAACAATGGGGCCGCGCCATGCAGGACGATGTCACCGATGCCACGCGCTGGGCCATCGCCGAAGGCATCGCCGATGCACGGCGCATCTGCATCTACGGCGCCAGCTACGGCGCGTACTCCGCGCTGATGGGGGTCGCCCGCGAGCCGGCGCTGTACCGCTGCGCGGCCGGCTATGTGGGCGTGTACGACCTGCCGCTGATGTTCAAGCGCGGCGATGTGCAGGACCGCACCTCGGGCGTGAACTACCTGCGCGACTGGCTGGGCGAGCCGGCAACGCTGGCGGAGGTTTCGCCGGTGAACCTGGCCGCCCGGATCAAGGTGCCGGTGCTGCTGGCGGCGGGGCGCGAAGACCAGCGTGCGCCGGTGCAGCACACCGAGCGCATGGAAGCGGCGTTGAAGCAGGCCGGGGTGCCGGTGGAAGCGGCCTACTACGCGCGCGAAGGGCACGGCCTGTATGGCGAGGCGAACCGGCGCGACTACTACACCCGGCTGCTGGCGTTCCTCGCACGCAGCCTGGGGGGCGCCACCGCCGCAACTGCACCTGCAGCGGCGGGCAAGGCCAAGGCGCCCTGAGCGGGCGCCGGTGCAACGGGGTCTACTTGACCCCGTGCATCATCCGCTTCAGCAGTGGCGCGGCGATGAAGGCCAGCACCGCACAACCCAGGCCGATCCACATCAGCAGCCAGAACAGGTGCGCGTACGCCCCGGCGGCAGCCACCCTGTCCAGCGTCTCGCCTTCGGGCACCTCGATCGCTGCCAGCTTGCCGAACAGTGCGGCCAGCGTTTCGGAGAACGCGGTCGCCAGGAACCAGGTGCCCATCATCAGGCTCATCACCCGCGGCACGGCCAGCTGGGTCACCGCCGACAGGCCGACCGGCGACAGGCACATTTCGCCACTGGCCAGCAGGAAGTAGGCCAGCACCAGCCACCACACGCTGGCCATTTCACCGGTGGCGCCCACCTGCTGCGCAGCCACCGCCAGCGGCACGAACGAAAGCGCGCCGATCACCAGGCCCCAGGCCGACTTCACCGGCTTGCCCGGCTCCCAGCCGCGGCGATCCATCCAGGTCCACAGCGCAGCGAAGGCCGGCGCCAGCAGCACCAGGAACAGGCCGCCGAGGTAGGTCAGCGAGCCGGCGGTCTGCGGAATCACCAGGCAGTCGCGCACCAGCAGCACCAGCATCAGCGCCACGATGGCGATGAAGAACGCGCGCGGTGCGTTCGAGCCCGGACGGCGCTCGGACAGGCGCGCGCTGACCACGAAGCCCAGCGGGGCCAGCAGCAGTGAGACGATCGACCACGGCAGCGGGGTGCCACCGGTGATGACCAGGGCCGGCACGATGTCCTTGGTCAGTAGGCGGTCGGTGAAGGTGACCCACGAGCCGTAGGACTGCTCGTACATCGTGAAGAACACCAGCGCCATGAAGATCAGCACCATCAGCGCGATCATCTGCTGGCGCTGCACCGGCGTGCACTTGCTGCCGGTGAACCACGCAAACCAGACCAGCACGCCGCCCAGCACCACCAGCATCAGCATCAGTGCCAGGCTGATTTCGCCGCCCAAGGCGAAGGCGCCATTGCCGGCCGCCCACATCAGCCACGCCACCGGCAGCACGCCGATCACGGCGCACAGATAGATCAGCCATTCGCGCGGCAGGCCCAGCACCTTCTGCTTCAGTGCGGCCGGCTGCGGCGGTTCGGCGTGGCCCTGCAGGTACTTCTGGCCCCACAGGAACATGGCCAGGCCGGCCAGCATGCCGATGCCGGCCGCGCCGAAGCCGTACTTCCAGCCATAGGCCTCGCCGAGGAAGCCGCAGACCAGCGAGGAGAACAGCGCGCCGAGGTTGATGCCGGCATAGAACAGCGAGAAGCCCGAATCGCGGCGCGGGTCGTCCTGCGGGTAGAGCTTGCCGACGATGGTGGAGATGTTCGGCTTGAGGAAGCCGACGCCCATGATGATCAGCGCCAGCGACAGGTAGGTCACGGCCAGCGCCGAGGTATCGCGCACCACCTCACCATTGACCCGGTACGCGGCATGGCCCTCAAAGGCCATGCCCAGGTGGCCCAGCACCAGCAGGATGCCGCCGAACAGCACGGCCCGGCGCATGCCCAGCCAGCGGTCGGCGAGCATGCCGCCGAACACGGGGATGCAGTACACCAGGCCGCCATAGGCACCGAGCAGGTCCAGGCCGGCCTTGTCGCCGAACAGGTGGTACTTGGTGAGGTAGAGCAGCAGCAGCGCCTTCATCCCGTAGAAGGAGAAGCGCTCCCACATTTCGGTGAAGAAGCAGACGTAGACGCCTTTCGGGTGGCCGAGGAAGTCGTCGGAAGCGATAGCGGCAGAATTCATCGGCGGATTATAGGCGCGTGCCGGGTAGCGCCGGGCCATGCCCGGCGACCCTACGCAACGCCGGGCATGGCCTGACGACCCCACTAGATCCACGCCATGCGTGGATGGCGCTCATCCCGCGCGGTCGATTACAGGTAGCGCAGCCAGGCCAGGTCGCGGCGGCGCGCCTTGAACCGGCCGAACAGCAGCGTCGGCGGGTACATCGCCACCGCCAGCGCGCAGGCCACCAGCAGCAGGCCGGCCACCGAATCCAGCGCGTACAGGCTGCCGTGGGTGGGCCCCCAGATGGCCAGCGCGGCCACGTACAGCAGCTTCAGCACGTACAGGTGCAGCAGGTAGAAGAACATCGGCGCCGCACCGATGTCGGCCAGCGGGCGCAGGGCGCGGGCCACCGGCGGCCATTCGTACAGGCGCAGCAGCAGCAGGCCCACGCCCAGGGTCAGCAGCAGGAACTGCAGCGACGGCGGGTACTTGGTCACGTTGAACACGCTCATCCAGGTGCGCAGGACGCTGTCCTGGTGCTGCCACGGCGCCTCGCCGTAACCGTTGGCCAGACGCAGCAGGGCGAAGGCCGCCAGTGCACCCAGCCCGGCCCACAGCAGCCAGCGCTGGCGCTGCACCGGGTCGCGGTCGCGGGCGAACCACGGCCCCAGCAGGTAGCCCAGCACGATCACGCCAATCCACGGCAGTACCGGGTAGGACGTACGCAGGCGCAGCACGCCGGTCTCGATCCAGTCGCGCTGGTGCAGCACTTTCCACAGCACGGCCAGCACGCCGTTGCCGTCCACGCGCACGCCATCGAACAGGTTGTGGCCGGCCACCAGCAGCACGCCCAGCACCAGCAGCGCCGGGCGCGGCAGCCACAGCAGGCCGGCCAGCGCGATCATGCTCAGGCCGATGGCCCAGATCACCTGCAGGTACAGCGTGTCCGGCGGGAACTGGAAGGTCCAAGCGAAGTTGACCAGGGTCAGTTCCAGCACGACCAGGAACAGGCCGCGCTTGAGCAGGAAGGCGGCGATGGCGCGGCGCGGGTCGGCCTGGCGCTGGCCGTACAGCCACGCCGACAGGCCGGTAAGCAGCACGAACACCGGGGCGCACAGGTGCGCCAGCAGGCGGCAGGCAAACAGGGCAGGGGACACGTTGGCCGCATCCATCGGATCGCCGACCTGGTGCTGCAGGAAGAAGGTCTCGCGCACGTGGTCAAGCAGCATCAGCAGCATGACGGTGCCGCGCAGCTGGTCGATGGAGGCCAGCCGTGGGGAGGGGGAAGGGGGCATGTGGAGCAACGGCTGGCTACAACATAAAGATATAACATATCATTTGCAGGGCGGCCAGTCCGGCTTTGCTGCATCGGCCGGTTGCCTGTGCACGTCCGCGGCCGTTGCACTGCAGCACCCGGCCCCATCCTTTGGCACGCTGGACTTGCTCTGCCCTGAACGCTAGCGTGGCAGGGATTTTTTGCCAGCAGGGGCTTCCATGAACCATGACGCTGCGCCCAAGCAGCTCACCTTCCGCGCAGTGGCCCTGGCCATCGTGCTGGCGGTGGTGCTGTCGGCGGCCAACGCCTACCTCGGTCTGTTCGCAGGCCTGACCATCGCCACCGCCATTCCCGCGGCGGTCATTTCCATGGGCGTGCTGCGCCTGCTGGGCGGTGGTTCCATCCTCGAAAACAACATCGTCCAGACCGGCGCCTCGGCCGGTTCGTCCATCGCCGCCGGTGTCATCTTCACCATCCCGGCGCTGGTCATCATGGGCTACTGGCCGGACTTCAAGTACTGGTGGGTGCTGGGCATCGCCGGCCTGGGCGGCCTGCTGGGCGTGCTGTTCTCGGTGCCGCTGCGCCGTTCGATGATCGTCGAAGACCCGCTGCCGTTCCCGGAAGGCAAGGCCGCGGCCGAAGTGCTCAAGGCCGGTGAGAACCCCGGCCCGGGCCTGAAGATCCTCGGCCTGTCGGCTGTCATCGGCGCCTTCGTCAAGCTGGCCGCCGAAAGCGGCCTGCGCCTGATCCCCGATGCCTGGTCGACCTCGGCCTACGTCGGCAGCTCCAAGATCACCGCCTTCATCGGCACCAACCTGTCGCCGGCCCTGCTGGGCGTGGGCTACATCGTTGGCCTGAACGTCGGCATCGTGGTCGTGTCCGGTTCGATCCTGACCTGGCACATCGCCATCCCGATCTACCAGGCGTTCTTCATGAACACCGATCCGGCCCTGGCCGCGTCGGTCGCCGCCGCCTCGTCCACCGAGGCCGCGTTCGCCATCTGGGGCGCGAAGATGCGCTACCTCGGCGTCGGCGCGATGCTGATCGGCGGCATCTGGACCCTGATCTCGCTGCGCAAGTCGCTGCTGAACGGCGTCAAGAGCGGCTTTGCCGCCGCGCGCAAGAGTGGCGGCCCGGTGCTGGCCCATACCGAACGCGACCTGCCGATGAAGTGGATGCTGGTGGCCCTGGTGGTCTTCGTGCTGCCGCTGCTGGCCCTGTACCAGGCCATCGTCGGCCAGTGGCACGTGTCGATCCCGATGACCATCATCATGATCGTCGCCGGCTTCCTGTTCGTATCGGTCTCGGCTTACCTGGCCGGCCTGATCGGTTCGTCCAACAACCCGGTCTCGGGCATCACCATCTCCACCATCCTGTTCGCTTCGGCCGTGCTGGTGGTGCTGCTGGGCGCCGACGGCCTCAAGCCGGTCGGTGCCGGTGGTGCGCCGCTGGGTGCGGTGGCCGCCATCATGATCGGCGCGGTGGTCTGCTGCGCCGCCGCGGTGGGCGGTGACAACCTGCAGGACCTCAAGGCCGGCTACATCATCGGTGCCACCCCGTGGAAGCAGCAGCTGATGCTGGGCATCGGCGCGTTCTCGTGCGCGCTGATCATGGCCCCGGTGCTGAACCTGCTGGCGACCGCCTACGGCATCGGCGTGAAGTCCGAGCTGCACCCGAACGCGCTGGCCGCCCCGCAGGCGAACCTGATGGCGTCGGTGGCCAAGGGCCTGTTCGGTGGCGAACTGCCGTGGACCTTCATCGGCATCGGTGCCGTGGTCGGTGCGGTCATCATCGCCTTCGACAGCTGGCTGAAGTCGCGCAATTCGCGCTTCCGCGTGCCGGTGCTGGCCGCCGCCATCGGTATCTACCTGCCGCTGGAACTGATGGTGCCGATCTTCCTGGGTGGCCTGATCGCCTACCTGGTCGAGCGCTTCCACAAGGTGCGTGGCGATGACGAAGAAGGCCGCGACCGCGTGCACAAGCCGGGCGTGCTGTTCGCCGCCGGCCTGATCACCGGCGAGGCCCTGATGGGTATCGCCATTGCCGTGCCGATCGTGGTCAGCAGCCGCGCCGACGTGCTGGCCCTGCCGTTCCACCTGCCGGCCGCGCAGTGGTTCGGCCTGGCCGTGCTGTTCCTGGTGGGCCTGCTGATCTACCGCACCGGCAAGCGCGCCATGGCGTAAGGGAATGGGGTAGTGCCGGCCGCTGGCCGGCAACCCAGGCAGATTGCCGGCCAGCGGCCGGCACTACCGCAGACCGCGCTACGGCGCGGTTTGCTTTTTCTGGCGGCGCGGCAACCCCGGCCGGGCGGCCATGACCGATGGCCTTGGCAGCCCCGCCCGCACGGGCCTACCATCGGTTTTTTGCCGTCCTGCGGAGACCTCGATGAAACTGCGTCATGCCCTGCTGCCACTGAGCCTGCTGGCCGCCCTGCCCAGCGTCGCCGCTGCCCGTGGCCTGGAAGTCCGCGACATGGTGGCCATGGATCGCGTCTCCGCCCCGGTCCTGACCGCCGACGGCGGCACCGTGGTGTTTGCCAAGCGCAGCACCGATGCCAACCTCAAGTCCAGCACCGCGCTGTTCGCGCGCAACCTGCGCACCCGCGATGCGGCACCGCCGAAGCAGATCACCCCGGCCGGCTGGAACGTCAACTCGGCTTCGCTCTCGGCCGACGGCCAGACCGTGTACTTCCTCAGCGCCAGGAACGGCAGCCAGCAGCTGTACGCACAGGCCCTCAGCGGCGGCACCCCGCGCCAGCTGACCGATTTCGCGGTGGACGTGGACAGCTACCACGTCTCGCCGCAGGACGACCGCGTGCTGTTCAGCGCCGGCGTGTTCCAAGCCTGTGCCTCGGACCTGGCCTGCACCGAGAAGAAGCTCAAGGACGTGGCCGATGCCAAGGCCAGCGGCAAGGTCTTCGATTCGCTGTTCGTGCGCCATTGGGACACCTGGAACGATGGCCGCCGCAACACCCTGTTCGTGGCCCCGCTGCCGGCGGCCAAGGCCGGCCCGGTGAAGGGCGCCTCGGCGCTGAGCGCGACCATCGACGGCGACGCACCGTCCAAGCCGTTCGGCGGCAATGACGATTTCACCTGGTCGCCGGACGGCGCCAGCGTGGTCGCCAGCATCCGCGTGGCCGGCAAGCAGGAACCGTGGTCGACCAACTTCGACCTGTACCGCTTCGATGCCGCCGGCAAGCAGGCGCCGGTCAACCTGACCGCCGCCAACCCCGCGTGGGATGCCGGCCCGGTGTTCAGCGCCGATGGCAAGACCCTGTTCTACCGCGCCATGAAGCGCCCGGGCTTCGAAGCGGACCGCTTCGGCCTGATGGCGATGGACGTGGCCACCGGCAAGACCCGCGAGATCGCCCCGCAGTGGGATCGTTCGGCCGGTGAGATCAACCTCTCCGCCGATGGCACCAGCATCTACACCACCACCGATGACCTGGGCGAGCACCCGCTGTTCCAGATCGACGTGGCCAGCGGCAAGGCCACCAAGGTCATCGGCGATGGCACCGTGTCTGCGGTCAGCGTGGCCGGCAACAGTGTGGCCATCACCCGCAACAGCCTGAAGAGCAATGACCAGGTGCTGGTTGGCATGCTGCCGGCTGCCGGCCAGCCGATCGGCGAACTGCGCGCGCTGACTCCGGCCGCCGGCGACGTGCTGAAGGACGTCAACTTCGGCGACTTCGAACAGTTCGAGTTCAAGGGCTGGAACAACGACACCGTGCACGGCTACGTGGTCAAGCCGCACAACTACCAGGAAGGCAAGTCCTACCCGGTCGCGTTCCTCATCCACGGCGGCCCGCAGGGTAGCTTCGGCAACGGCTGGAGCTACCGCTGGAACCCGCAGACCTACACCGGCCAGGGCTACGCCGTGGTCATGATCGATTTCCACGGTTCCACCGGCTACGGCCAGGCCTTCACCGATGCGATCAGCCAGCACTGGGGCGACCGCCCGCTGGAAGACCTGCAGAAGGGCTGGAGCGCGGCGCTGAAGAAGTATTCCTTCCTCAACGGTGACAAGGCCTGCGCACTGGGCGCCAGCTACGGCGGCTTCATGGTCAACTGGATCGCCGGCAACTGGAACAGCCCGTTCAAGTGCCTGGTCAACCACGACGGCGTGTTCGACCAGCGCATGATGGGCTACGCCACCGAAGAACTGTGGTTCACCGAGTGGGAGCAGGGCGGCACGCCGTACGAGAAGGCAGCCAACTTCGAGAAGTTCAACCCGGTCAATCACGTGGCCGACTGGAAGAAGCCGATCCTGGTCATCCACGGCCAGCAGGACTTCCGCATTCCGGTCGAGCAGGGCCTGGCCGCGTTCACCGCCGCCCAGCGCCAGGGCATCGAATCGAAGTTCCTGTACTTCCCGGACGAGAACCACTGGGTGCTGAAGCCGAACAACAGCATCCTGTGGCATGACACCGTCAACGCCTGGCTGAAGCAGCACATCGGCGAATAAGCGTTACCGGCGCCGCCCTTCGGGGCGGCGCTTTCGTTTTCGCCGGTGGGTGGTGGCCGCCATCCGCTTTACTGGTGGGTGCCGACCGTTGGTCGGCACGCCTTTTGCCAACAGCAGCCGAGCATGGCTCGGCTCTACAAGAGCGCCTGCATGATCCAGAACGACATCGTCGTCTTCGGTTTGATCGCCGCCACCCTCGGCGCCGTGTTCTGGACCGCCTCGCGCGAACAGGGTGCGTGGAAGCGCTTCTACACCTTCGTGCCAGCGCTGCTGCTGTGCTACCTCATTCCCGGCATCTACAACACCGTCGGCCTCATCGACGGGCAGAACACCAAGCTCTACAACCCGATCGCGCGCGACATCCTGCTGCCGGCAGCGCTGATCCTGCTCACCCTGGCGGTGGACATCAAGGGCATCCTGCGGCTGGGACCGAAGCTGGTGCTGATGTACCTGGGCGCCTCGGCCAGCATCATGCTCGGCGCGGTGGTGGCCTTCCTGGTGATGCGCGCGATCCATCCCGATACCGTGGCCGGCGACACCTGGGCCGGCATGGCCGCGCTGGCCGGCAGCTGGATCGGTGGCGGCGCGAACATGCTGGCGATGCGCGAAGTCTTCGACGTCAACGCCACCACGTTCGGCCAGTTCGCGGTGGTCGATGTCGGCGTGGGCTATGTGTGGATGGCCGCGCTGATCTTCCTGGCCGGGCGTGCAGCGAAGATCGATGCGCGCAGTGGCGCCGATACCTCGGCCATCGATGAACTGAAAGAACGCATCGCGCGCTTCCAGGCCGAGCACGAGCGCATTCCCAGCCTCACCGACCTGATGCTGATCGTGGCGGTGGCCTTCGGCGGCGTCGGTCTGTCGCACGCCATCGGCGCGCCGCTGGCGGCATGGTTCAAGGTGCATGTCAGCTGGGCATCGCAGTTCAGCCTGGATGCGCCGTTCGTCTGGGTGGTGGTGCTGTCCACCACGCTGGGCCTGAGCCTGAGCTTCACCAGTGCGCGCACCCTGGAAGGGGCGGGCGCCTCGCGCCTGGGCTCGCTGCTGCTGTACTTCCTGATTGCCTGCATCGGCATGCAGATGGACCTGCTGGCGCTGCTGGATCGCCCGTGGCTGTTCCTGCTGGGCATCATCTGGATCGCCGTGCACATCGCCCTGCTCTGGTGCCTGGGCAAGCTGCTGAAGGTGCCGTTCTTCTATTTCGCCATCGGTTCGCAGTCGAACATCGGCGGCCCGGCTTCGGCGCCGGTGGTGGCTGCGGCGTTCCACCCGGCGCTGGCGCCGGTGGGCGTGCTGCTGGGCACGATGGGCTATGCCACCGGCACGTACCTGGCCTACATCGTCGGCATCACCCTGCGCGCGCTGGCCGCGTAGAGGTAGTGCCGGCCGCTGGCCGGCAACCAGGTAATGCTTCACGGGTTCATGAGGTTGCCGGCCTGCGGCCGGCACTACCGATGCATCACGCCACCGGCAACCCGCGTTCGATCAACCACGCACGCGCGTCTTCGGCATCCTGCTCGAACCACGCCTTCGTCGATCCCAGCCGGTACGTATATCCCCACGCATCCATGTCGGCCATCAGCCGCTCGCTGCCCACGCCGGGCAGCTGCCCGGCCAGCACGATCTGCAGGTAGCAGGTGGCGTCTTCCTCCGGCACCGAATCGGTGGCGTCGGTATGCACCTGCGCGCGCCGCTCCGGGGGCAGCACGATCAGGTGGCAGGCCTCATGCAGCATCGAATGCACCGGCGTGTCGTCGCGCACGTAGACGTCGCTGGCGATGATGCCGGCTTCGGGTTCGCCCCAGTAGCTGCCGGGAATGGGCTCGCCGGCCGCGACGTGGTGCAGGCGCAGGTCATGCGCGGCCAGCAGGCGCTGCGCATCGGCGAAGGCGATATCGCCGACGCGGGTCACGTTCGGTTCGGGTGCGGTGTCGGTCATGCGGGGTCACGCGGCCCCGCCCATGCAGGCACGGGCGGGGCAGGGGGTCAGGGTTTTTCCGGGCCTTCAGGCAGCGCCACGGAGATGTCCAGCACGTCGTGCTGGCCATCCTTCACCAGGTCGACCTTTACCGCGTCGACGTCGATGTTGACGTACTTCTTGATCACTTCCAGCAGCTCGCGCTGCAGCAGCGGCAGGTAATCGGGGCCACCGCGGTTGCTGCGTTCCTGCGCGATGATGATCTGCAGGCGGTTCTTCGCGGTTTCGGCGGTGGTCTTCTTCGCTTTGAGGAAATCGAACAGGCCCATGCTTACCCTCCGAACAGCTTGCTGAAGAAGCCCTTCTTCTCGACGTTGGTGAAGCGCATCGGGCGCTCTTCGCCGAGGATGCGTGCAACGGCATCGTCGTAGGCCTGGCCGGCCGCCGATTCACCGTCCAGGATGACCGGCTCGCCCTTGTTGGAGGCATTGAGCACGTCGCCCGATTCGGGGATCACGCCGATGGCCTTCAGGCCCAGCACTTCCTCGACGTCGGCGATGCTCAGCATCTCGCCGCTTTCCACGCGCACCGGGGTGTAGCGGGTCAGCAGCAGGAAGGCCGGCACGTTCTGGCCCGATTCGGCCTTGTGGGTCTTCGAATCCAGCAGGCCGATGATGCGGTCCGAGTCGCGCACCGAGGACACTTCCGGGTTCACCACCACCACGGCGCGGTCGGCGAAGTACATCGCCAGGAAGGCGCCCTTCTCGATGCCGGCCGGGGAGTCGCAGATGATGTACTCGAAGCCGTCGGCGGCCAGGTCCTTCAGGACCTTGCCCACGCCTTCCTGGGTCAGCGCATCCTTGTCGCGGGTCTGCGAGGCAGCCAGCACGTACAGGTTGTCGAAGCGCTTGTCCTTGATGAGGGCCTGCTTGAGGGTCGCTTCGCCGTGCACGACGTTGACGAAGTCGTACACCACGCGGCGCTCGCAACCCATGATCAGGTCGAGGTTGCGCAGGCCGACGTCGAAGTCGATCACGGCCACCTTCTTGCCGCGCCGTGCGAGGCCGCAGGCCAGGCTCGCGCTGGAAGTGGTCTTGCCGACGCCGCCCTTGCCGGAGGTGACTACGATGATTTCAGCCAAAGGACTTCTCCTGATGATTCTGTTTGGGGGCTGCGTCAGTCCAGCGCAGCGATCTTGATCTGGTCCTGTTCCAGCCACACCTGCACGGCCTTGCCGCGCAGGTTGTCCGGCACATCGTCCAGTACCTTGTAATGGCCTGCAATGGCGACCAGTTCCGCATGGAAATCGCGGCAGAAAATACGCGCCGCGGTGTTGCCCTGGGCCCCTGCCAGCGCGCGGCCGCGCAGGGTCCCGTAGATATGGATGCTGCCGTCGGCGATGACCTCGGCGCCTGCGCCGACGGTGGCCATCACGGTCAGGTCGCAGTTTTCCGCGTACAGCTGCTGGCCCGAGCGCACGTTGCCCAGCTGCATGCGGCCCGGCTGCGGCGCGGCCGCATCGGCGGCGTTGCCTACCGGGGCGACCGGAGCCGGTGCCGGTTCGGCCTTGGCGGCACGACGCGGTTCGGCGGCGGGCGGCGCGGGCGGCGGCGGGGCCGGTTCGGCCTCGGCGCGCTCGTACTGGGCGCGGAACTTGGCCAGCAGGGGCAGGCCAAGCTGCTGCGAGAGCAGGTCGACCGCCGTGGTGCCATAGGCCAGTGCCACCGGCAGCACGCCGGCGCTGCGCAGCCCATCCACCAGCGCCTGCGCGGTGGCCGCGTCGGGCACCTGGCTCAGTCCCCCGAAATCGAGGATGACCGCCGCGCGGCCGAACAGCTTCGGCGCACGGTTCACGCGTTCCTGCATTTCCTGCACGAGGCGTTCGACATCAAGGGTACGGATGCGCAGGTTGGCAATGCCCACCTGGCCGATCTTCAGTTCACCGGCCTGTTCGTAATCGAAATTCACCGCCACGCTCAGGTCCCCGTCGGCCGCTGTGCCTGCACCGGCAGCTGCCGGTCACGCGCCCATGCCACATCCGGCAGCTTGCCGCCGTAGGTCTCCTGGACCCACGGGTAGCTGCACAGTTCCTTGGCCAGCATGCTGGCGCGCACGTCGACATGCGGCATGGTGTTCTGGCCAAGCTCGCGGAAGCCGAAGCTGCCGTGGAAGAGCAGGGCGGCATCGGCGCCGTGGTCCAGGAACACCTCGCAGGTCATCTGCGGGTAGCGCAGCTCGGCAAAGCTCTGCGCATCGGCATAGAACGCACGGCCGACGCCACCACCGCGACGGCGGCTGGCGACCACGATGCGGTCGATATAGAAGAAGGGGGTGGCCAGCTGCTGCTTGAACCAGGCGAAGTTGCTGCTGTCGTGCTGGCTGTCGCTGCCGAAGCCGATCAGGAAGCCGGCCAGGTTGCCGTCGCGCTCGGCGACGCGGAAATACTCAGCGGTATCGTAGAACAGGTGCAGGCGTGCGGCATCCAGAGGAAGGATGGCCAGGCCAGCATTGTTGTTCAAAGCCAGGACGGAATCGAGCTCGTGCTCGCGCACGTCGCGGATGACAATCGACATTGTGACTCCGTGGGGTAACGCGGTTGGTCCATCAACGGACCCTGCGCACGATTATTGCATGCCCGGGGCGGGCTGCGGCATGAACAGGGGGAAGGGCAGGCATGACTTCCGCCAGAGTGCAGCGGGCGGGGTTCAACCGTAGAGTGCTGGCATGTTGGGAGTCCTCAGCCATACACGTGTCCTGCGACTGGCCGGCCTGTTTACCTGGGTCATGGTCGGCCTGCCCCTGGCCTACTCGCAGTTCGAGAACCTGCATGCCCGTGCCGACATGGGAGGCTGGGCGGTGCTGCTGTTCCTGGCCTACCTGTCCTTCGGCGCGGCCTACTTCCGGCTGACCCGCTCGCTGCGCAGCGACAGCCACACCACCTGGCTGGACCGTGGCCTGCTGCTGCTGCTCACCGTCTCGGCGCTTGGCGTCAGCTTCCTCAGCGGCTCGGGCCTGGGCAGCATCCTGATGATGGTGGCCGCCGGGGTCATCCCGTGGATGCTCTCGGTGCGGCTGGGCGTGCTGTGGCTGCTGGTCAGCCAGCTGGCAGTGGCGCCGGTCTACTACATGCTGCTGCGCTTCCCGCTGTTCGAGGCGGTGATGCAGTCGCTGCTGTACGGCGGCTTCTCCATGTTCATCTTCGTGACCAGCCTGGTAGCGCGGCAGCAGACCGAGGCCCGCGACGAGCAGCGCCGGCTGAACGCCGAACTGCGCGCGACCCGGGCCCTGCTGGCCGAGAGCGCGCGGGTCAACGAGCGCACCCGCATCTCGCGCGAGCTGCACGACGTGCTGGGCCACCAGTTGACCGCGCTGACCCTGAACCTGGAAGTGGCCGGGCATCTGGCCGAGGGCCAGGCACTGGAACACGTCAAGCGCTCGCATACCCTGGCCAAGCTGCTGCTGGGCAACGTGCGCGAGGTGGTCAGCCAGCTGCGCGAGACCGGTGCCATCGACCTGGCCGCCGCGCTGCGCCCGCTCACCGAGAACGTGCCCTCGCTGGACATCGTGCTGGACGTGGAGGAGCCGCTGAACGTGGAAGACCCGCAGCGCGCCCACGTGCTGCTGCGCTGCACCCAGGAGATCATCACCAACGCGGTGCGCCACGCCCAGGCCCGCCACCTGTGGATCCGGGTGTACCGTGAGGCGCCGGGTCGGGTGGTGGTGGAGGCCAGCGACGACGGCGTCGGCGCGGCGATGGTCAATGCGGGCAATGGCTTGCGCGGCATGCGCGAACGCCTGCAACAATGTGGCGGCCAGCTGCAGGTGGATACCCACCCCGGCGAAGGCTTCCGCCTGCGGGCCACGGTACCGGCAACGGTGCTGGCGGCCCTCACCGAGGTTCCTGAAGGAGTGCGTTGATGATTCGCGTCTGCCTGGTCGATGACCAAACCCTGGTGCGGCAGGGAATCCGCTCCCTGCTGGCGCTCGACGACGGCATCGAGGTGGTGGCCGAGGCCGCCGATGGCCGCCAGGCCGTCGAGCTGGTCCCGCAGGTGCGTCCGGACGTGGTCCTGATGGACATGCGCATGCCGGTGATGTCCGGGCTGGAGGCGCTGCAGGTGCTGTCGCGCCAGGAGCAGCTGCCGCCGACCATCATCCTCACCACCTTCGACGACGACCAGCTGGTGCTGGCCGGGCTGAAGGCCGGTGCCAAGGGCTACCTGCTCAAGGACGTCACCCTGGCGCAGCTGGTCGGTGCCATCCGCACCGTGGCCGACGGCGGCTCGCTGGTGCAGCCGGCGGTGACCCAGCGCCTGCTGTCGGGCCTGGAGCACATGCGCAACGATTTCGTCAGCCTGGACCGCCCGGACCCGCTGACCGACCGCGAAACGGAGATCCTGCGGCTGATGGCCAGCGGTTTCTCCAACAAGGAGATCGCCAATTCGCTGGGGGTCGCCGAAGGGACCATCAAGAACCACGTGTCCAACATCCTGTCCAAGCTGGGGGTGCGCGACCGCACCCGCGCCGTGCTGAAGGCGTTCGAACTCCAGCTGGTCTGAAAAAAGCCTTTTACGACAAAGGCTTGGGAAGAAACCCGGGTGCCGGGCCAGAATGCCCCCCTACATCCAGGGGGGCCGGATGCGTTACTCTTCAAAATCTTTGTCCATACAAATACGCAGCCGGCACGGAAACCGGTGCGCCAATCCGATAACAATGCCTGCGAAGCCTGCTAGGATTGGCGCTTCGCTTCAATCAACCCGGCCGTGGGATCGGCCCCGGAGACTCTCTGAATGACCCGTATTATCGAGTTCCTGATCGCCTTGGGGATCGTGGCTGGCCTGTTCGTCATTATTGGCGTCTGTCTGCCGGGCGAGCGTCACATCACCGAAAGCATCGAGACCAACCGCAAGATGACGATCGTGTACGACACGGTCAACAGCCTGCGCCGCTTCAAGGACTGGAACCCGCTGGTTCTGCGCGATCCCGCCGTTGATCTGAAGCTGTCCGGCCCGGCCTCCGGCAAGGGTGCCACGCTCGACTTCTCCTCCAAGGACCTGGGCAACGGTTCCTGGAAGATCACCGAGTCGGAAGAAAACAAGCGCGTTGTGATCGCCATCGAAGACCCGACCAAGGGCCACGACAAGGTCACCACCTTCACCCTGGAGCCGACCGGCAAGGGTGGCCGTAACGTCAAGATCACCCAGGATTACTCGGTGAAGTACGGCTTCGACCTGTTCGGCCGCTACGCAGGCCTGTATGTCAGCCGCCAGATCGGCGACGACATCAAGATGGGTCTGTCGCGCATGGCGAACATGCTGGCCACCGTGCCGAACGTCGACTACCGCACTGCCGAAGCCCCGCTGACCGATCTGGCCATCGTGGAAGTGCCGGCCGAGGACCTGCTGGTCGTCAACGCCGGTAACGTCGATCGCGGCCAGGAGACGATCACCAAGTCCATCAAGGACAACGAAGAGTGGATCAAGCGCGTGATGGATGCCAATGGCCTCGAAGCCGCTGGCCCGTTCCGCATCATCACCACCGATTTCGGTGCTGAGAAGTACGCCTTCGACATCGCCCAGCCGGTGAAGAAGAAGGGTACCGAAGGCACCGGCGCTGAAGAACTGAGCGTCAAGATCGACGGTGGCGCACCGGTCAAGTACCAGCGCGTTGCTGCGCACCGTTCGGCCCACGCGGCCTACACCGGCCACATGGCTGGCCTGGACGTTGCCCGCAATGCCCTGCGTGCCTGGGCTGTGACCAACGGTTCGGAAGTGATCGATCGCCCGTACGAAACCTGGAAGGACGGTCTGGACAAGTCGTTCACCCCGGAAGGCACCTACGACATCTACTGGGCCGTCAAGTAAGCTTCGGCTGACCCATGTAATGTTGGATACGAAAACGCGCCGCTTCCTGCGGCGCGTTTTTTTTCATCTGCGCCCGGTGGGGCGCTGCGCAAGGAGCAGTGATGTTCAATCCGGAACGACGCGCGCGTAAGCCTTCCTTGCTGGCCTGCCTGGGCGCGCTGCTGGCGGCGGCCTCGATCGGCCTGTCCGCCTACGCCTCGCACGGCGTGGCCGAGCCGCTGGCCCAGCAGCATCTGAACATGGCCGCGCTGTATGCCTTCGCCCACGGTGCGGTGCTGCTGGCGCTGGGGCCGCGCGCACAGGGGGCAATCGCCCACCTGGGGCTGTATGCGCTGCTGCTGGGCGTGCTGCTGTTCTCCGGCAGCCTGGCCGGCGCGGCGCTGTGGCAGTGGCCGACGCGGCTGGCACCGGTGGGTGGCACCACGTTGATGGCGGGCTGGGTGCTGCTGGCGTTCAATGCGCTGAGGCGCTGACGGCCGTTGCGACTACGGCCGCGTTGTAGAGCCGAGCCCACGCTCGGCTGCGTTTGATCGGGCCGGCGCAGCAGCCGAGCATGGGCTCGGCTCTACAGTGATCCGCCTTGTAGAGCCGAGCCCACGCTCGGCTGCGTTTGATCGGGCCGGCGCAGCAGCCGAGCATGGGCTCGGCTCTACAGTGATCCGCCTTGTAGAGCCGAGCCCACGCTCGGCTGCGTTTGATCGGGCCGGCGCTACGGCCGCGTTGTAGAGCCGAGCCCACGCTCGGCTGCCTTTGATCGGGCCGGCGCAGCAGCCGAGCATGGGCTCGGCTCTACAGTGATCCGTTCCAGCACCAGTGCCACGGCTCGTAGACGATGCCGTGCGGGTTGTCGCGCGGGTAGCTCAGGCTGAAGCCATGGGTGCCGGCGTGCGCCTGCAGCCAGGCAAACGCGTCCGTCGCCTCGAAGGTTTCCTCGGCCGGCGCGTCGCCCGGCGTGCCGATGTCCAGCGCATGGCCGCTGTGGTGTTCGCTGAAACCCGGTGCCGCGTTGACCTTGAGGATGTCCGCCACGCCCAGGCCACGGGCCAGCTTCCGTTCGAAGATGCCCAGCTGGTAGGCGTGGCTGCGGAAGCCGGAGATCGCATCCAGTGCCACGCCGTCGCGCGCGGCGTGCAGGCGCATGCGCCGCCAGCCCTGCGCGGCGCCACGGCGCAGCCACAGCGGGCGGCCGAAGCGGTCACGACCGGCGAAATGCAGCACACAGGGTTCGGCCTCCAGGGCCAGGCCGCTGTCCTGCGCGTATTCCTGCGCATCCAGCCCCAGCTGCTGCAGGCGCTGCTGCAGGCCGGCCAGCGGCAGCCACTGCGCCTCCAGGTGCGCCGCAAATGGGCGCGCCCCGGCGCCGCCCTCCAGCAGCGCCAGCGCTTCGTCCACGCCGGGTTCGCGCGGCAGGTGCGGCACCAGTGAGTGCACGCCCTGTGGCAGTACCGCGGCCAGGTAACGGCCATCAAGCTTGCGCCGCAGCACCCAGCGCGCACGTGCCAGCAGGCGCGCATCCAGGTTGCTGCGCGCGCGCAGCAGGGCGGCCGGCCACAGTTCCACGGCCTCGGTGTTGATCAGCAGGGGGGCGCGACGGTGCATGCCCGCAGCTTACTGCGGTGGCGCGGTCGCAGCCACCTTGCGCAGTGCGTCCAGCAGGGCCTGCGGCCGGTCCAGGCTGAGCAGCAGCGTGCTGCCGCCGCGCACCGGAATCACCAGCGTGTGCTTGCGGTCGGTGACCAGGGCAAAGCCCTTGCTGCCACCCTGCAGGCGGAAGTGCCCGGAATAGAAGCCTGGCATCGAGTAGCCGTTGGTCTTAAGGCGCAGGCCATAGCGGCGGTCACGGCTGAGGTCGACCACTTCGGCCTGGTCCAGCTGCATCTGCGCGACCGGCGTGCGACGCCGGTACAGCGTCGAGCGCACGTCCAGCACATCACCGTCCAGGCTGACCCGGCGGCGGAAGAACGTAGCGCCCAGGCCGGCGCCGATCAGCACCAGCGTCGCCAGGCTCCAGGCGGCGCTGCCCCACATCCGGAAGAACGGCGGCGACAGGGTGATCTCCATCCACGGCGCATCGGCGGGTGCGTCCTTCAGTTCGGCCCAGACACAGAGGGCGAAGACCACCAGCACCGGACCGAGGATCCACAGCACGCGCAGCGGCGAACTTTCGGCAACGTCGAACGTGCGTGGGTCGCTACCGCTCATCGCTGCGCCTCCACCCAGCGCGCCACGTCGGCAATCAGGGTCGTGTCGACGTGCCCCGGCTGCGCGTACTCCTTCAGCGAGCTGGGGCCGCTGCCGGCCACGCCGATATGGTTCAGGGCCGGGTAGGCCTGCCACTGCACATCCCTGCGGCCCTGCAGCGCCTGCTTCCACAGCTGCCAATCGGCGTCGGGCACCTGGAAATCGCGACCGCCGTGCAGCATCAGCAGGGGCTTGTGCAGCGCCTTGGCATCGCCACGTGCGTTGACCGCTTCGATGCTCTTCCAGAACGTCTGCGGCACGCCCAGCGGCAGTTCGCTGGCGGCGACCGGGGCGCTGCCACGGGCAGCGGCGATCTGTGCGTCCAGTTTGTCCAGGAATGCCTGTTCCGGCGCGCTGATGTCACCGTCCAGGCCGAGCAGGTAGCGGTTCTGCTCGGGCAGCAGGTCCAGCAGGGTGCGTGCCGGTGCCGCCCACAGGATCGCGCCACGCGCCTGCGGCCAGCGGCTGGCGATGCGCGGGGCGAGCATGCCGCCTTGGCTGTGGCCGAGCACGAAGACGCGGCGGGCATCGATGCGCGGATCGGCGGCGAGCGCGGCAAGGGCCGCAACGGCGTCGTCGGTGGTTTCATCATCGACGGTGAAGCTGCCGCCGCGGAAATCCTGCGGGTGGGCAAAGGTGCGCTTGTCGTAGCGCAGCACGGCGATGCCCTGTGCGGCCAGGCCGCGTGCGATGTCCAGGAACGGGCGGCTGGCACCGATGGTTTCGTCACGGTCCTGCGGGCCCGAGCCATGCACCAGTACCACGGCCGGGAAGGGGCCCTTGCCTTTGGGCAGGGCCAGCGTACCCGGCAATGCGCCGCGCGCCTGCGGCACGCTGAAATCCGCCTCGCTGTAGTTCGCGTCGGCCGGCGGCGGCGCTGCCTTGGCTGCCGGGGCAGGGCGCAGCAGCAGGCCGGCCACCTTGTCCTGCGCGTCCACCGCCACCTGCGCGATCACTGCGCCGCTGGCGAATTGCAGCGGCACTTCCACCAGGTGCATGCCCTGCTGCTCGCTGCTGTGGGCGGTGCCACGCTGCTTCAGTTCACCCAGCGACTGCCACAGCCCCTGCAGCTTTTCGGCCGGCACGGCGCTGGCCATCTTCTCGGTGAACATCGCTTCGGCCTCGGCGATGCGCCCGGCCTGCAGGTGGTCCAGCAGCTGCGTGGCGACCTGCTGCGGCTCGGCGGCCAGGGCGCCGCCGCTGAAGGCGGCCAGTGCGACGGCGAACAGGGTGGGGCGCAGGCGCATGGTCACTGCTCCTTCTTGAAGACCAGCATGGCCGGGCGCATCGGCGCCGGGATGATGATGTTGACCAGTTCCCAGCCGAGCTGGCCCTGGCGGTTCAGCTCAGCCTGGATGTCCTCCGGCTTCTGCAGGCCCATCAGCGACGTTTTGACTTCGACAGTCAGGTAGCTCCAACGCTTGCTCATTCCTTGTCCTCCGACGATGGCTTGGGTTTCGGCAGGCGTCCTGCCTTGCGCAGGGCGTCGCGCAGCACGTATTCGATCTGCGCGTTGAGGCTGCGCAACTCGTCGTCAGCCCAGCGCTGCGCGGCGGCCAGGACATCGGCGTTGATACGCAGCGGATAGGCTTTCTTCTCACTCATGCAAGCTCCTGGCGGGGCGGTGGGGCGCCCCGTTGCGAGGTTCAGTACAGCGAACCAGCGTTGACGATCGGCTGGGTGCCACGGTCCGAGCACAGCACGGTCAACAGGTTGCTGACCATGTGTGCCTTGCGCTCCTCATCCAGCTGCACCACGCCGTTCTTCTGCAGTTCGGCCAGGGCCATTTCGACCATGCCCACCGCGCCGGCGACGATGCGGGTACGGGCGGCGATGACCGCGTTGGCCTGCTGGCGCTGCAGCATCGCCTGGGCGATTTCGGCGGCATAGGCGAGGTGGCTGATGCGCGCGTCGATCACCTGCACGCCGGCATCGGCCAGGCGCTCGGCCAGCTCGTTCTTCAGGTGCAGGGAAATCTCGCTGGCGTGGCTGCGCAGGGCCAGCTGTCCTTCTTCATGCTGGTCGTAGGGGTAGCTGGTGGCCATCGCGCGCAGCGCCGATTCGGACTGGATGTGCACGAAGCTTTCGTAGTCGTCCACGTTGTAGACCGCCTCGGAGGCATCGATCACCTGCCAGACGATCACCGCAGCGATCTCGATCGGGCTGCCGTCCAGCTCGTTGACCTTCAGCTTGCCGCTTTCGAAGTTGCGCACGCGCTGGCTGACCCGGCGCTTGCTGTAGAAGGGGTTGTTCCAGCGCAGGCCGTTGTCCTTGACGGTCCCCACGTACTTGCCGAACAGGCTCAGCACGGCGGCCTGGTTGGGCTGCACGGTGTACAGGCCGGCCATGGCGAACAGCGCCAGCGCGCCGATCAGCAGCCCGCCGAACAGCATCACCAGGTTGGGCGAGCCGGTGCTGGCCTTGGCCGCGATGCCGAGCACGAACAGCGCGCCGCCTGCCAGTACGACCAGCAGGGCGAGGGCCAGCATGCCCAGGCCGTTGGGGGAGGAGAGCGACTTCTCTTTCATGGCGGTACGTCCTTGAGGGTTCGATGAAAAGATATCAAATTGATATCAGTCCGCAAGTGCCGTTCGTCGGCTGGCCGGGGGTAGACCGGCTAGAATGCCCACCCGCCTTCACATCGCTGCCGGACCCCCGCCATGGCCAAGCTTGGAACCCCGTTGTCCCCCTCCGCTACCCGCGTACTGCTGCTGGGTTCGGGCGAACTTGGCAAGGAAGTGGCCATCGAACTGCAGCGCCTGGGCGTGGAAGTGATTGCCGCCGACCGCTATGCCGATGCGCCGGCGATGCAGGTCGCGCACCGCTCGCACGTGATCGACATGCTCGATGCGATGGCGCTGCGTGCGCTGATCGCCCAGGAGCAGCCGCACCTGGTGGTGCCGGAAATCGAAGCCATCCACACCGAGACCCTGGTCCAGCTGGAACAGGAGCAGGGCCTGCGGGTGATCCCGACCGCGCGCGCTGCACGCCTGACCATGGACCGTGAAGGCATCCGCCGCCTGGCTGCCGAAACCCTGGGCCTGCCGACCTCGCCGTACCGCTTCGTCGATACCGAAGCCGAGTACCGCGCCGCCGTGGCCGCCATCGGCCTGCCGTGCGTGGTCAAGCCGGTGATGTCCTCCTCGGGCAAGGGCCAGAGCACCCTGCGCAGCGAGGCGGACATCGCCCCGGCGTGGGACTACGCGCAGACCGGTGGCCGCGCCGGTGCCGGCCGCTGCATCGTCGAAGGATTCATCGACTTCGATTACGAGATCACCCTGCTGACCGTGCGCCACGCCGGCGGCACCTCGTTCTGCGCGCCGATCGGCCATCTGCAGAAGGACGGCGACTACCGCGAAAGCTGGCAGCCGCAGCCGATGTCCAGCGCCGCGCTGGCGCGTGCCGAAGAGATTTCGCGCGCGATCACCGACGACCTCGGTGGTTGGGGCCTGTTCGGCGTTGAGCTGTTCGTGAAGGGCGACGAGGTGTGGTTCAGCGAAGTGTCGCCGCGCCCGCACGACACCGGCCTGGTCACCCTGGTCTCGCAGGAACTGAGCGAATTCGCCCTGCATGCACGCGCCATCCTTGGCCTGCCGATTCCGGTGATCCGCCAGAGCGGCCCGTCGGCCTCGTGCGCGCTGCTGGCGCATGGCGAGGGCGTGCCGTACTTCAACAACGTGGCCGCCGCGCTGCAGGTGCCGGATACCGCCGTGCGCCTGTTCGGCAAGCCGAGCGTGCATGGCCACCGCCGCGTGGGCGTGACCCTGGCGCGCGCGGAAACCATCGACCAAGCGCGTTCGATCGCGCGTGATGCCGCCGACGCCATCGGCGTCGAGCTGCGCCCGTAAAACGGTAGCGCCGGGCCATGTCCGGCGCGGACCGTCTGTAGAGCCGAGCCCACGCTCGGCTGCTTTTCCAGGGCGCTGCACACCTGCGCAGCCGAGCATGGGCTCGGCTCTACAACATCCTCAGCAGACGGTAGCGCTCAGCGATGGCGCCAGGGCAGCACGGTCACGTGGATCATGGCCACCGCCCACAGCACCGAGCCATACATCCACCAGGTGCCGAAGCGGTCGGCGTAGCCCTTCCAGCAGGCGACACCCGCCGGTATCAATCCGATCAGGACCAGGGCTGCCAGTTGCATCAACCGCGGCTCCACGCAGCACGCCACGGCGACGGTACTGAAAACCGCAAGAATGAGTACCACGTTCCTGTGCACTGCCCACCCCCGGCATCGTGTCCTTCTGCCAGCAATCTAGCAGAACGGAAAAAGGGGCGGGGGAGCAGCCGAGCATGGGCTCGGCTCTACACCATCCCAGGCAGGCGGTAGCGCCGGGCCATGCCCGGCGGCCGCATCCCGGTGGGTACCGACCGTTGGTCGGTACGTTCTCCGTTACCGCACGTCCACCCACACCAGGTGGTGGTCGCTGCCGTCGGCGATCTTCGCTTCCGGGCTTTCATTGGCCGGCCAGAACACGCCGCTGCCGACGTACTCGAAGCCGGTCGAGGGCAGTACGTAGTCCAGGCGCATCGTGCCGGACTTCGGGCCGAAATCGCCGGTGGCATGGAACGGCGCACCCTTGCGCACGATGCCCTTGGCCGCATAGGCCAGGCTGGTCTGCTCGCCACCGATGCTGCGCGGGGTGGGGTAGCGCAGCACGCGCGCATTCTCGATCAGGTTGACGATGGCGTCGTGGCGGCCATCACCGTCCACCGGATCGTTGTTCAGATCGCCGAAGATCACAAAGCGCGCATCCTGGGCCAGGCCGCCGCAGTGGCCCTTGTCATCGCACAGCCAGGGCTTGTCGCCGGCCGACAGGTATTCCTGCCACAGGCGCAGTTCGTCGTGGTTGCGCGCGGCATTGCGCTTTTCCGGGCCATCGAACACCGGCGGGGTCGGGTGCGAGACCAGGGCGTGGACCACGCCGGTGGGGGTCTTCACCGGCACGTCCCAATGCGACTTCGAGGACAGGCGCAGCTGCGACCACACCTGGTCGTTGTAGAAGCTCTTGCCGGTGCGCGGGTCGACCGGACGGATCGCGCCGGGCATCGTGCTCCACTTCAGCAGCTGGAAGCTGCGCACCTTGGCTTCGTCGATCGGGTAGCGCGACAGCACCAGCATGCCGTACTGGCCCGGGTGCAGGCCGTAACCCCAGGCATCGTTGCCACGGCTGCGGCCTTCGCCGCCCACCACGCCGTTGCCGTCCAGGTCCAGGCCGCTGGGCACGCCGGTGTTGACCGGCGCCAGGTAGCGGTAGGCGAAGTGCAGCGGCTTGCCGCCACCGGGCTGGGCCGCTTCCAGGTAGCGCTTCTGGAACAGGTCGGCGGCGCGGTGCGCGTCGTCGAAGTCGAACTCGTTCAGCAGCACCAGGTCCGGGCGCACCTGCTGCAGCACCGCAGCGATCTTGCGCGCGTGCTCGCTGTCGCCTTCCAGTTCCTTGATCAGGCCGCCGGCATCATCCGAATACAGCGAGGTGTTGTAGGTGGCCAGGCGCAGCGTCGAGGGCGGCTTTTCGGTCATCGCAGGGGACTTGGCGTAGGCGGGGGCGCTGGCGCCGCAGAGCAGGGCCAGGGCGAGGATCAGGGGATGGCGGCGGGTGATGTTCATGGGCCGTATTGTGCACCCGGCCCGGTGTCAGCGGTTTGTCAGCGTCCGTCCAGTTCGCTGTCGAAATCATGCCAGCGGCGGCCGTCGTAGGCCTCCAGCGGGCGGTAGCGGCGCTTGTAGTCCATCTTCTGGTGGTCGCGGATCCAGTAGCCGAGGTAGAGGTGCGGCAGGCCCTCGCGCCGGGCCCACTCGATCTGCTGCAGGATGGCGAAGGTGCCCAGGCCGCGGGCGGCATGGTCCGGGTCGAAGAAGGTGTAGACCGCCGACAGGCCGTGCTCGGTCACGTCGGTCACCGCCACCCCCAGCAGCTGGCTGGGCTGGCCGTCGTGGCCGGGCAGGCGCATTTCCAGGAAGCGGGTATGCGACCAGCTGCCGATCAGGAACTGCTCGAACTCGTGCGGACCGTGGTCATCCATGCCGCCCTTGGCATGGCGGTGGGTGAGGTAGCGGTGGTAGAGGTCGAACAGGTCCTGGCGCGGCATGGCGGCGGTGATGCGCACCTCCAGGTCGGCATTGCGCGCGGCGCAGCGGCGCTGGCTGCGGTCGGCGGCAAAGCGCGCCACCGGGATGCGCACGGCCACGCAGGCATGGCACTGCGCGCAGTGCGGGCGGTAGACCAGGTCACCACTGCGGCGGAAGCCCCAGCTCAGGGCCAGCGGGTACAGCCCGCCCAGGCGGCGGTCCTGCGGATCCAGCACCAGATCGCGCGCAACGCGGTCCGACCAGTACCCGCAGGGGTGCTCGCCGGTCTGGAACAGTCTCAGTTCGTCGTCTCTGTCGCCGTGGATCGCCATGGGCACAGCATAGCCCCAGCGTGTCGCAATGGCCGCGACTGTCCGCCGGATGAACGGAACCGGCGTCTGCGTCAACCGATGCCGCGGCCAGGCGTTGTTGTCCCCCGAGGGTGAAGTGATCGCCTCGACGCAACACCGCAATCCCCCTACCAGGAGTGACTCCATGATCCGTACCCCCCTGCTGCTGGCCCTGCTGCTGGGCACCTCCGCCACCGGCATCGCCCTGGCCGCCGATACCCCGGCCACGGCCGCGGCCAATGCCCCGGCGCAGCGCCATGCCACGCTGGACACCAATGGCGATGGCGTCATCGACCGCAGCGAAGCCGCCGCCAACCCGCGCCTGGCCGCGAAGTTCGACGCGCTGGACAAGAACAAGGATGGCAAGCTGTCGCGTGACGAGCTGCCGCGCTGGAAGCATGGCCGTCGCGGTGGCCATGGCGCCTGGATGGCCAAGCTGGACGTGAACAAGGACGGCCGCATCAGCCGCGAGGAAGCCAAGGCCGACCCGCGCCTGGCGGCGCGTTTCGACCAGATGGACGTCAACAAGGACGGCTACCTGGACAAGGCCGACCGCGAGCTGCGCATGAAGCAGCATCGTGATGCCTGGTTCGCTGCCGCCGATACCAACAAGGATGGCCAGCTGAGCAAGGCCGAGTTCGATGCCGCCAAGGGCCCGATGCATGGCGGCCCGCGCCACGGTGGCCCGCGTGATGGCAACGCACCGAAGCCGCCGCGCAACTGATCGCACGCACCCCAGGAACCTGCATCGCCGGCATCATGCCGGCGATGTTTGTTTGCGGGTCAGGCCAGCGATTCCAGCCAGTGCACGCCGGCGACGACCAGCAGCATCAACACGCAGCAACTGATGATCGCCGAGCGCCCGTACATGGATTCGTACACCCAGTTGCGGCCCGTGCGTCCGCGTCGCGCGTTGTCGCGGGCGATCAGTGGCGCCATGATCCGCTGCAGCGGCCCCAGGCACTGGTAGCTGACCACGCCCATGCCCAGCAGCAGCGACGAGGTCATCACCCACGTCGGCGCCTTCAGCATTTCGCCGATCAGCACCGCCAGGCAGGTGCCCATCGCGGTGAAGGTGCTGTAGCGCACGAAGCGCATGATCTGCGCCTGTTCGATCGCCGTTTCGGTGAAGCGCAGCAGGTAGCGCCCGCCGAGATAGCAGCCGACGAAGCCGCCGATCACCCCGCCGACCACCAGGCCAGCGTTGAAGCCGCTGCCGACCAGCGGGCTCTCGCCGATGGCTGCCGTCAGCGAGCCCAGCGCAGTACCACCGGCGGCGCTGACGCCGCCCAGGCCCAGCTTGCTGCCACCCACGCCCACGCCGGTACCCAGCAGTATCGCCGCGCTGGCCGTACCGGGCGCGGCGATCAGCACCATCGAAACCACCGTCGTCGCGAAGGCGGCGCTCGGCGCACTGCTGCGGGCGAATTCGCCGAAACGCTGCAGCAGGCCGTCGCGTACCTGCGCGCGGGCGCGCGACAGGCGCTTGCGCACGGCCGCGTCGCTCAGGCCCAGCAGGTCGGCCACCTGCTGCGAGCGCTGGCCCTCACGGTAGTAGAGCAGCAGCACTTCGCGGCTGTCGGTGGGCAGGGCGGAGATGATGTCCTCGGCGGCCACTTCTTCTTCCAGCCGCTGCAGGCGGTCGGCGGCGCAGGGCGCGGGGTCGGCGGCCATGCCCAGGGCCACGTCGGCGGCGTCGCCGGTCAGCGGGCGGCCGCGCTGCGCGCGCAGCCAGTCGCGGGCCAGGTTGCGGGTGATCTGCCGCAGCCACGGCAGGAAGCTGGTGGAACTGCGCAGCCGGTGCAGCTGCTGCCAGCCTTTGACGAAGGCCTCCTGGGCGATGTCCTCGCTGGCGTGGCGGTCGCGGGTGATCGCCAGGGCGATGGCGGTCACCGTGTTCTGGCAGGCCAGCACGATGCGCCCATACGCCTGCTGGCAGCCATCACTGGCGGCCGGCAGCTCGCGTTCCAGCGTCTCGTCGATCGTTGCAGCGAAGGTCGTCATGGCGGCAGCTCCTGCTGGGATTGTGTCCCAAGACGGCGCTGCGTGCAGTTTGTGACCGGTCCGCTTCCCGGTAGCGCCGGGCCATGCCCGGCGGCTTGTCTGTCCGCTGCGCTCGCCGGGCATGGCCCGGCGCTACCGGCTTCGTCAGGTTGACGGCTGGATGCGGATGCGGATTTCTTCTTCTTCCGGTTCAGCCTGCGGGGCGGTGGGTGCCGGCTGTGGCTGCACCTGCGGGGCCGGGGCCGGGGCAGCGGGGGCCGGGGCGCCGCGGTGGCGCAGGCCGATCACCAGCGCCACGCCGGCGATCACCACCAGCAGGGCGATGCGGATGCGCCAGGCCCAGCCGCGGCCACTGCCCGAGGTCTCGGCGGTATCGCGGAAGGCGAACTCGGCCGTGGGGTGGTCGCGGCGGGTGGTGTCGAGCAGGCGTGCGTCGCGCAGGATCTCGCGCGCACGCGGCTGGTCATCGGCACGCACGATCCAGACCGCCGGATAGCCCTGGCTGTTGCCCAGGTCGGTATAGCTGAACTGGCCACGGCGGCGGGTCTTGTACGAGCGGCCGTTGGTGACCTTCACTTCGATGTCGTGGCTGCGCAGCAGCTCGGCCACGCCCTCGACGGTTTCCACGCGTTGGCTGCTGAAAATCTGGCGCATTGCTTACTCCTTGGCCGGCACGGCGGCGGCGGCATCCTGGTCCGGCACCACGCGGATCAGGCCTTCCTGGGCGGTGCTGGCCACCAGCACGCCATCACGGGTGAAGAACTGGCCGCGGGCCAGGCCGCGCGAATCCTGCGCGCTGGGGCTGTCCAGCGAGTACAGCAGCCAGTCGTCGGCGCGGAACGGGCGGTGGAACCAGATCGCGTGGTCGAGCGAGGCCATCTGCACGTGCGGGTGGTAGTAGCTGATGCCGTGCGGGAAGGTGGCCGTGCCCAGCAGGTGGAAATCCGAGGCATAGGCCAGCAGGGCCTGGTGCAGCTCGGGCGCATCGCCCACCGGTTCGCTCAGGCGCAGCCAGACCTGGTGGTAAGGCGGGCGCTTGGGCGGGTTCAGTTCGTCGCGCGGGTACACGTGGCGGAACTCGAACGGGCCACCACGCGAGAGCCAGCGCTGCACCTTGATCGGCAGCCGCTCCAGCACCTCGGCCGGCAGCGGGCGGTTCGGCTCGATGTCCTCCGGCTGCGGCACCTCGGGCATCTTGTGCTGGTGCTGGGCACCGGTTTCGGCCTGCTGGAACGAGGCCGCGCAGAAGAAGATCACCTTGCCGTGCTGGATCGCGGTGACCCGGCGCACGGAGAAGCTGCCGCCATCACGGGTGCGGTCCACGTCATAGACGATCGGGTGGTCGATGTTGCCGGCACGCAGGAAATAGGCGTGCAGCGAGTGCACGTGGCGGCCGTTGTCGACCGTGGCCTGTGCCGCCGCCAGCGCCTGGCCCAGCACCTGGCCGCCAAACACGTACTTGGTGCCGATGTCGCGGCTCTGCCCGCGGAACAGGTTGTCCTCCAGCCGCTCCAGGGTGAGCAGGTCGATCAGCTCGGAGACGACGGGTTCGGGCGTGTCGTTCAAGGGGGCGGCCACAGCAATGAAGAAGGCTCGATTATACCGGTCAGGGGTGGCCCATCATCGGTAGTGCCGGCCGCTGGCCGGCAGCCTCGTGATCCTCTGGGGTGCCTGCGGCTGCCGGCCAGCGGCCGGCACTACCGTTTACTTGCCGAGCCGGGCCACCAGCGCCTGCAGGGCGTTCTGCGCATCCGGCGCGAACCAGGCTTCGACGAAGCGGTCCAGCTGGATCAGGTCCGGGTGCAGCGCCTCGTGCAGGTCGGCACGGGCGATGGCGCGGGTCAGCAGCATCGGCTGGCGCGGCTGCCTGAGCAGGTTCTGCAGCCAGGCGATGGCGCGTGCCACCACCAGGTCGCCCTCTGCCAGTTCATCCACCAGGCCGATCTGCAGCGCCTGTTCGGCCGGCACCAGCGCGCCGGTGCTGAGCAGGATGCCGGAGCGGTGCACGCCCACGGCGCGGCGCAGCAGGCGCTGGATGCCTTCCGGCGCCACCAGGCCCACCTGCACCTCGTTCAGGCCGATGGCATACGGGCGGGCCGGGTCGGCGCTGCGCGCCATCACCCGGTAATCGCAGCACAGCGCCAGCACGCAGCCGCCGGCCGGCGCATGGCCGGTGAGTGCCGCCACCACCGGGATGCGGCTCTCGGCCACGGTACGCACCGCGCCGAAGAAGGCGTTCCAGCTGTCCAGCAGCTTGTGCTTGTCATCGCCGTGGGAGAGCAGGTGCGGCACGTCCATGCCGCCGGTGAAGATGCGCTCGCTGCCCGACAGCACGATGCCGTGCACGTCCTCGGCCATGGCCAGTTCGACGGCGTGGATCAGCTGGCGGCACAGTTCGGTGTCCAGTGCATTGACCGGTGGCCGCGCCAGGCGCAGTTCGCGGATGGGGCCATGGTTGATCACCTCGATGAGCGTCGTCATGCTGCGGTCTCGTTGCGGACAGGAATCTGAGGCGATGATAACCAAACCATTCGTTGGCGTATTGTGGCTGCTGTGTGCGGGCGCAGCATCGGCGGCGAGCGCCGTGCCAGCCTGCGTCACCGTGCAGCAGGGCTGGGCACGCCTGCCACCCAACCCGGCCATGCCGATGACCGCCGGCTACGGCGTGATCCACAACGGCTGCGCGAAAGCGGTGGCCATCACCGGTGCGCGCAGTGCCCGCTTCGCTGACGTGTCGCTGCACGAAACCACGATCGTCGATGGGGTCAGCCGCATGCGTGCGGTCGAGCGCCTGCCGCTGGCGCCGGGCGCCCGCGCCGAGCTCAAGCCCGGTGGCCTGCACCTGATGCTGATGGAGGGCAAGGGCGCGTTGAAGGAAGGCGAGGCCGTGCCGCTGCAGCTGCAGCTGGAGGGCGGTGGCGAGGCCAGCGCGACGTTGGCGGTGCGCACGGCCGAGCCGTAAGGGGATGGTGGTGCCGGCCGCCGTAGAGTCGAGCTTGCTCGACTGCTCCGGCCAACAGCAGTCGAGCAAGCTCGACGCTACGAAGCGCAGGCGACACACCCGGTAGCGCCGGGCCATGCCCGGCGGGGATTTACGACCAGTCGAACGTAAACAGGACCGTGCGGCTGTGCGGTTCGTAGAACATCACGATCGCATCGGCACCGGCCGCGACCCAGTGGCTGGCCGGCACGCTGGCCACATGGAAGAACGCATGGCCGTCGCGGGTCAGCTGCAGGCCATCGTCAGGCAGGTGGCTGCTGTCATTGCGGAAACGCAGGCTGCCACGCTGCCGGTAGCCGGCCAGATCCTGCAGCTGGAATGCCGCAGGCAGCGGGGCGTAGTCGGACCAGTTGCCGAACCAGATCGGACCGCCCAGTTGCTGCAGCCATGCCTGTTCGTCCAGTTCGCCCTCGCCGTAGCGCGAGCAGCTGGCCAGGCGCCCATGCTGCAGGAAATGCGCACGCGCCTTGGCATGGCTCTCGCGCATTTCGACGATGTGGGCGCGGGCCTCTTCTCCCTCCACCGCCTCGCCCAGGAAATAGTCCTGGGTGCCCAGGAAGCGCATTTCGTTGGCCGCGGTCAGCTCGAAGGCGATCCAGTTGATGCCGGTGAACGCGTTGTGGTGCGCGGTGGTGTCGTCACCGATACAGCCTTCATAGGGTTCGATCGGGCACAGCAGGGTGGCCATCTGGCCGGCCAGCTCCGGGCGCAGCTCGCCCAGGTCGATCTTCAGCAGCGGCAGGAAGTGCTGGCCGAGCCAGGCCTGGTCGGCGGGGAAGACGTCGGCGGGGAAGGGGACCATGCCGGGCAGCAGGTCCTGCAGATCGGTGTGGTGGATCATCTCAGTCCTTTGAATTGCCACGGTAGCGCCGGGCCATGCCCGGCGTGCGAAACGCCGACCAAGGTCGGCATCTACCAGGGGCGAATCAGGTAGAGGCGTTGCGGATCGCCTCCGGCAGCGGCGCGCTCTTGCCGGTCTGGGTGTCCATCCAGACCACCACCACGTTGCCATCAGAGTACAGCTTCGCATCATCCTGCTGGTCGACGATGCGGTGGCCGATGGTCACGCTGCTGTTGCCCAGGCGCTCGACGAACAGCTCGACCAGGATGTCGTTGGGCCACACGATCGGCAGGCGGTAGTTGACGTTGGTCGCGGCCACCACCGGTGCGATGCGGTCGGTCATCGACACGCCTTCCACGCCCAGCATCCAGCGCACCCGCGCTTCTTCCAGGTAGGAAATGTACTTGGCGTTGTTGACGTGGCCCATGCTGTCCATGTCACGCCAGCGCACGCTGATCGGGATGCGGGCCAGGATCTTGTGTTCGCTGCTCATCAGGCGTCCTTCTTCTTCGTCGTGCTCTTGCTGGCCTTGCCGGTGCTCTTGGCGGCCACGGCCTTCTTCGCCACCTTGGCGGGTTTTTCAGGCTTCACCTTGCGCGGCGGGCGGGCGTCGGGCTTGTTGGCCACGGCGGCCGGTCGTTCCGGGCGCGCGCTGGTGGAGGGCAGCATGCGGGCCAGGAACTGGCCGGTGTACGACTGCGGGCAGGCCGCCACGTCTTCCGGCGTGCCGGTCACCAGGATGGTGCCACCGCGGTGGCCGCCTTCCGGGCCGAGGTCGACGATCCAGTCGGCGGTCTTGATGACGTCCAGGTTGTGCTCGATCACCACCACCGTGTTGCCTTCGTCGCGCAGCTTGTGCAGCACGCCCAGCAGCGCTTCGATGTCGTGGAAGTGCAGGCCGGTGGTCGGCTCGTCGAGGATGTACAGGGTGCGGCCGGTATCGCGGCGCGACAGTTCCTTGGACAGCTTCACGCGCTGCGCTTCACCACCGGACAGCGTGGTCGCGCTCTGGCCCAGCTTGATGTAGCTCAGGCCCACGTCCACCAGCGTTTCCAGCTTGCGGGCGATGGACGGCACCGGCTCGAACAGCTTCAGTGCATCTTCGACGGTCATTTCCAGCACGTCGTTGATGTTGTAGCCCTTGTACAGGATCTCCAGCGTCTCGCGGTTGTAGCGCTTGCCGTGGCAGACGTCGCAGGGCACGTACACATCCGGCAGGAAGTGCATCTCGACCTTGATCAGGCCATCGCCCTGGCAGGCCTCGCAGCGCCCACCACGCACGTTGAAGCTGAAGCGGCCCGGCGAATAGCCGCGCGCACGTGCTTCGGGCACCTGCGCGAACAGCTCGCGCAGCGGCGTGAACAGGCCGGTGTAGGTGGCCGGGTTCGAGCGCGGCGTACGACCGATCGGCGACTGGTCGATGTCCACCACCTTGTCGAACAGGTCCAGGCCGTCGATCTCCTTGTACGGGGCGATCGGGTGCGAGGAACCGTTGATCTCGTTGGCGGCCAGCGAGAACAGGGTGTCGTTGATCAGGGTCGACTTGCCCGAGCCGGACACGCCGGTCACGCAGGTCAGCAGGCCCGACGGAATCGCCAGGTCCACGCCCTTCAGGTTGTTGCCGCTGGCACCGCGCAGGTGCAGGGTCATCTTCGGGTTCGGCTTGTGCCGGCGCGCCGGGATCTCGATCGCGCGCTTGCCCGACAGGTACTGGCCGGTCAGCGAGCGCGGTGCATCCAGGATGTCCTGCAGGGTGCCCTGGCCGACGATCTCGCCGCCATGCACGCCCGCGCCCGGGCCGATGTCCAGCACGTAGTCGGCCAGGCGGATCGCATCCTCGTCATGCTCGACCACGATGACCGTGTTGCCGAGGTCGCGCAGGCGGGTGAGGGTGCCCAGCAGGCGTTCGTTGTCGCGCTGGTGCAGGCCGATGGACGGCTCGTCGAGCACGTACATCACGCCGACCAGGCCGGCACCGATCTGGCTGGCCAGGCGGATGCGCTGCGCTTCGCCACCAGACAGCGTGTCGGCCTTGCGCTCAAGGGTCAGGTAATCCAGGCCGACATCGACCAGGAAGCCCAGGCGTTCGCCGATTTCCTTGACGATCTTCGAGGCGATCTCGCCGCGCCAGCCCGGCAGGCTCAGTTCGCTGAAGAACTTCAGTGCTTCGTCGATCGGCAGCACCACCAGGTCCGGCAGCGGGCGGTCGGCCACGAACACGTTGCGCGCGGCCTTGTTCAGGCGCGCACCCTTGCATTCGGGGCAGGCGTGTTCGCTGATGTACTTGCCCAGTTCTTCCTGCACCGCCGCCGATTCGGTTTCCTTGTAGCGGCGTTCCAGGTTGGGAATGATGCCCTCGAAGCGGTGCTTGCGCTGGGTGCGGCCACCGGCCTCGGTGAAGTAGGTGAAGGTGATCGCATCATCGCCGCTGCCGTACAGCACGGCCTGCTGCACGTTGGCCGGCAGCGAGTTCCACGACGCATCGACGTCGAACTTGTAGTGCTTGGCCAGCGAGGCGATCAGCTGGAAGTAATAGGCGTTGCGGCGGTCCCAGCCGCGCACCGCACCCGCGGCCAGCGACAGTTCAGGGTGCACCACCACGCGCGCCGGGTCGAAGAACTCAGCCATGCCCAGGCCATCGCAGCCGGGGCAGGCGCCCATCGGCGCGTTGAAGGAGAACAGGCGTGGTTCCAGCTCGGGCAGCGAGTAATCGCAGACCGGGCAGGAATACTTGGAGGAGAACAGGGTCGGCGCGGTTTCGGCATTGTCCAGGCTCTGCACCGAGGCCATGCCGTCGCCCAGCTTCAGCGCGGTCTCGAAGCTCTCGGCCAGGCGCTGCTTGATGTCCTCGCGCGGGCGGAAACGGTCGATCACCGCTTCGATGGTGTGCTTCTGGCGCAGCGCCAGCGGCGGCACCGCGTCGATTTCATACAGCTCGCCGTCCACCCGCACGCGCACGAAGCCCTGTGCACGCAGCTGGTCGAAGACCTGCGCATGCTCGCCCTTGCGGTCGCGGATGACCGGGGCCAGCAGCATGTAGCGCTGTTCCGGGTCCAGGGTCAGCACCTGGTCGACCATCTGGCTGACGGTCTGTGCTTCCAGCGGGTAGCCGTGGTCCGGGCAGCGCGGGGTGCCGACGCGGGCGTACAGCAGGCGCAGGTAGTCGTAGATCTCGGTGATCGTGCCGACGGTCGAACGCGGGTTGTGCGAGGTCGACTTCTGCTCGATCGAGATGGCCGGGGACAGGCCCTCGATGTGGTCCAGGTCCGGCTTTTCCATCACGCTCAGGAACTGCCGCGCATAGGCCGACAGCGACTCGACGTAGCGGCGCTGGCCTTCTGCATAGATGGTGTCGAACGCCAGCGAGGACTTGCCCGAGCCGGACAGTCCGGTGATCACGATCAGCTTGTCGCGGGGCAGGTCGAGGTCGATGTTCTTGAGGTTGTGCGTCCGCGCGCCGCGGATGCGGATGAAATCCATCGCCATGGGGGATCCGGTTATGGGGGGGCGTTGGCTGGGTGCCGGGCCAGCAGGGGGACGGCAATCGGTCAGCCTACCGAGGTGACCAGATGGGGGCAATGGGCGACAATGCCAGCCCGGTGTCTCACCCTGTGAGACAGGCCGACAGCTTTGTGTAGAGCCGAGCCAGGCTCGGCTGCCTGCACCCCGAACCGTTCAGCCGAGCATGGCCCGGCTCTACTGGGCCTCCCTGCCGGGCCGTTCAGGGGTTGACTTGACCCCGCCGCATTGATCTGCGTACAATCCCGCTCCTGTCCGCCCTCGATGGCGACAGTCCATAGACCACAATAACTACAGAGGAAGTCTGGTCATGTACGCAGTACTGGTCACCGGCGGTAAGCAATACCGCGTGGCGCAGGGCGAAAAGCTCCGCATTGAAAAGCTCGAAGTCGAAGTCGGCAGCGAGATCAAGTTCGACAACATCCTGCTGCTCGGCGACAGCGATGGCATCAAGATCGGCGACGCCCTGAGCGGCGCAGCGGTCACCGCCACCGTCCTGTCCCAGGGTCGTGCTGACAAGGTCCGGATCATCAAGTTCCGTCGCCGCAAGCACCACATGAAGCGTCAGGGTCACCGTCAGTACTACACCGAAATCGAGATCACCGGCATTGCCGGTGGCAGCAAGTAAGGAGATAGGTCATGGCACATAAAAAAGGCGTAGGCTCTTCGCGCAACGGTCGCGACTCCAACCCGAAGTACCTGGGCGTCAAGATCTTCGGTGGCCAGGCCATTGAAGCCGGCAACATCATCGTGCGCCAGCGCGGCACCCAGTTCCACCCGGGTTCGGGCGTCGGCCTCGGCCGCGACCACACCCTGTTCGCCCTCGTGGACGGCAAGGTGGAGTTCTCGGTGAAGGGCGCCAAGAAGCGTCGCACCGTCAGCGTCGTGTCGGTCGAAGCCTGATAAAGGCTGGACTGGCGGCCATGCCCCGGCATGGCCCTGCTGGTCGAATCGCACGCTGCATGAAGAGCCCCGCTTCGGCGGGGCTTTTCGTTGGAATCAGTGGTACAACGGGCACGGCCCGACATTCAAGCAAGGCGGCGGCACGCAGGCCGCGCCCATCGCAGGCATCGAAACAATGAAACTGGTAGACGAAGCAGAAATCGAAGTGTTCGCCGGCAACGGCGGCAACGGCTGCATTGGCTTCCGTCGCGAGAAGTTCATTCCGCTCGGCGGCCCGGACGGCGGCGACGGCGGTGCGGGCGGCAGCGTGTACATCCGCGCCGACGAAAACCTGAACACCCTGGTCGACTTCCGCCATGACCGCATCTTCAAGGCGCAGCGCGGCGAGAACGGCATGGGCCGCCAGGCCTATGGCAAGGGCGGCGAAGACCTGACCATCACCGTGCCGGTCGGCACCGTGATCATCAACGTGGCCACCGACGAAATCATCGGCGACCTGACCCAGCATGGCGACCGCCTGCTGGTGGCGCAGGGCGGCCGTGGTGGCCTGGGCAACATGCACTTCAAGAGCTCGACCAACCGCTCGCCGCGCCAGGCGCTGCCGGGCGAGCCGGGCGAAGAGCGCACGCTGAAGCTGGAGCTGAAGCTGCTGGCCGACGTCGGCCTGCTGGGCTTCCCCAACGCCGGCAAGAGCACCCTGATCCGTGCCGTTTCGGCGGCAACCCCTAAGGTGGCCGATTACCCGTTCACCACACTGTACCCGAACCTGGGTGTGGTGAAGGTCGAGAACTACCGCAGCTTCGTCATCGCCGATATTCCGGGCCTGATCGAGGGCGCGGCCGACGGTGCCGGCCTGGGCGCGCAGTTCCTGCGCCACCTGCAGCGCACCCGCCTGCTGCTGCACCTGGTGGATATCTCCCCCATGGAAGGCGGCGTGGAAGGCATTTCCCCGGTCGAGCAGGTGCGTGCCATCGAGCGCGAACTGGAAAAGCACGACCCGGAGCTGCTGCAGAAGCCGCGCTGGCTGGTGCTGAACAAGGCCGACCTGATGTTCGAGGACGAGGCCAAGGCCGCGGCCGAGCAGATCGTCGCCGAGCTGGGCTGGAAGGAGCCGTGGTTCCTGGTGTCGGCGCTGGGCCGCGAAGGCACCTTCCCGATCATGAGCCGGGTCATGGCGTTCTTCGATCGCCAGAAGGAAGACGAACTGGAAGCCCGCAACGCGCTGTGATGGTGTTGTGGTTCCGCACGAAAAACCCGGCTTCGGCCGGGTTTTTCATTTTCCGGTAGCGCCGGCCGCTGGCCGGCATTCCCCGGGGTTGCCGGCCAGCGGCCGGCACTACCAAATCGCAGGCAACAAAAAACCCGGCCGAGGCCGGGCTTTTGTCTGCAGCCCGACCCCGAAGGGCAGGGCGGCAACGCCGGATCAGGCGGCCTTGAGGGCCTTGATGCGGTCGTTCAGGCGGCTCTTGTGACGGGCAGCCTTGTTCTTGTGGATCAGGCCACGCGCGCTGAAACGATCCAGGATCGGCTGGGCAACGGCGAAGGCGGCTTGGGCGCCGGCGGCATCGTTGGCGTCCAGCGCCTTGATCACTTTCTTGACAGCGGTGCGCAGCATCGAGCGCTGAGCCACGTTGCGCGCGTTGCGCACGACGGTCTGCTTGGCGCGCTTCTTGGCGGACTTGATATTGGCCACGGTGGTGGTTTCCTGAAAAAATCGGTGTTATGGGAACAGCAAGCTAGCTAGTATGATGGCGTAAGAAATGCACGTCAAGTCGATTGTCAAGAGGGACGCTGAGTGAGTTCACCCAAGTTGTTGCGGGGCCTGCTGTCGTTCAGCAGCATGACCATGGTCTCGCGCGTTCTCGGACTTGTCCGGGACTTCGTGGTGACCACCACGTTCGGCACCAACGCCATCACTGATGCTTTCTGGGTCGCCTTCAGGGTACCCAATTTCCTGCGCCGTTTGTTCGCCGAGGGCTCGTTCGCGACCGCTTTCGTGCCGGTGTTCACGGAAGTGAAAGAGACCCGCAGCCACGCCGAACTGCGCGAACTGATGGCGCGCACGGCCGGCACCCTGGGCGGCATCCTGATGCTGGTGACCGCCGTGGCGCTGATCTTCGCGCCGCAGCTGGCCTCGGTCTTCTCAAGCGGCGTTGATACCGACCCGGTCAAGCAGGGCCTGCTGGTCGACCTGTTCCGCCTGACCTTCCCGTTCCTGCTGTTCGTCTCGCTCACCGCCCTGGCCGGTGGCGCGCTCAACAGCTTCCAGCGCTTCGCCATGCCGGCGCTGACCCCGGTCATCCTCAACCTGTGCATGATCGCCGGCGCACTGTGGCTGGCGCCGCGGCTGGGCGGCACCCCGGAAAAGCAGATCCTGGCGCTGGGCTGGGCGGTGCTGGCCGCCGGCATCCTGCAGCTGCTGTTCCAGCTGCCGTCGCTGAAGGGCATCAACCTGCTGACCCTGCCGCGCTGGGGCTGGCACCACCCGGGCGTGCGCAAGGTGATGACGTTGATGGTGCCGACCCTGTTCGGCTCGTCGGTGGCGCAGATCAACCTGCTGCTGGATACGGTCATCGCCGCCAAGCTGACCGATGGCTCGCAGTCGTGGCTGTCGCTGGCCGACCGCTTCCTGGAGCTGCCGCTGGGCGTGTTCGGCGTGGCCCTGGGCACGGTCATCCTGCCGGCGCTGGCCCGCCACCACGTCAGTACCGACCGTGAGGGCTTCTCGCGCTCGCTGGACTGGGGCCTGCGGATGACCCTGCTGATCTCGGTGCCAGCCATGCTGGGCCTGCTGTTCCTGGCCGAGCCGCTGATCGCCACCATTTTCCAGCACGGCCAGTTCAGCGCCTTCGATACCCGCATGACCGCGCTGTCGGTGTACGGCCTGAGCTTCGGCCTGCCGGCGTTCGCCCTGCTGAAAGTGGTGCTGCCGGCGTTCTACGCCCGCCAGGACACCCGGACCCCGGTGCGTGCCGGCGTGGCCGCGCTGGTGGCCAACATGGTGTTCAACTTCGCCCTGCTGGCCGTGCTGTACCAGGTGATGGTGCCCGACGAGCTGAAGGCGCAGGGCGTGATGGCGGCCATCGGCAAGCAGCCGGGCCTGCATCTGGCGCTGGGCATTGCCAGCGCGCTGTCCAGCTACCTGAACCTGGGCCTGCTCTGGTACTGGCTGGGCAAGACCGATGTCTACCAGCGCCGGCCGGGCTGGGGTGGCTATCTGGTGCGCCTGCTGGTGGCCTGCGTGGCCATGGCCGGCGTGCTGCTGGCCCTGCTGCACTGGCTGCCGGCCTTCTCGGCCATGGGCGTGTGGGAGCGGATCGGCGCCCTGGCGCTGCTGGTCGGCGGCGGCGGCGCCACCTACGGGGTGGCCATGCTGGCGATGGGCTTCCGCCCCCGCGACCTGCGCGGGCATTGATCGTGGCCCACGGCGGCTATACTTCAGGGTTACACCATTGAAGCGGCGGCCCCGGGTGGGCCGGAACGAGAGTTGATGAGCAGGCTGTTCAGAAGCGTCGAGGGCGGGGAGCTGTTCCCCAACGGAAGCGTGGTCTGTATCGGTGCATTCGACGGCCTCCACCTGGGGCATCGTGCGCTGGTCCGCCACGCGGTCGCCCGCGCGCGCGCCTTGGGCGTGGCCGCGGTGGCCGTGGCGTTCGAGCCGCTGCCGCGTGAATTCTTTGCCCAGGGCACGCCGCCGCCGCGGCTGACCCTGGCCCGCAGCAAGGTCGAGATCCTGCGCGAACTGGGCGTGGATGCGATCGGCCTGCTGCGTTTCGACGCGGCGATGGCCGCCATGCCGGCCGAAGACTTCGTTCATAAGCTGCTGGCGCAGCGCCTGGGCGCGCGCGAAGTATGGATCGGCCCGGAGTTCTGCTTCGGCAACCGCCGCCGCGGCGACCTGGCCCTGCTGCAGGCGATGGGCGGCGAGCTCGGCTTCACCGCCGGCGAGATCGAAGCCGTCGACCTGCACGGCGAGCGCATCTCCAGCACCCGCATCCGCCAGCTGCTGCAGGCGGGCGATTTCACCCATGCCAACGATCTGCTCGGCCGCCCCTACGCGATCAGCGGGCGGGTGGTGCGTGGGCGCCAGCTCGGCCGCACGCTGGGCTTCCCCACCGCCAACCTGCGTTTCCCGAAGACGCCGGCGCTGTCGGGCATCTACGCCACCTGGGTGCACGGGGTGTTCGACCAGCCGTGGCCCTCGGTGTCCAGCTTCGGCACGCGGCCGACGGTGGACGGCGTGGAGCCGCTGCTGGAAGCCCACCTGTTCGATTTCCAGGGCGACCTGTACGGTCGGCACATCGACGTGGAATTCGTCGCCAAGCTGCGCGACGAAGAAAAATTCAATGATCTGGCGGCACTGACCGACCAGATGCACCGCGACGCCGACCAGGCGCGCACCATCCTTTCCGAACATAGATTGCGAGCCACTGCGTGAGCCAGGACTACAAGACCACCCTGAACCTGCCAGCCACCGAATTCCCGATGCGCGGCGACCTGCCCAAGCGCGAGCCGGGCATTCTGGCGCGGTGGGAAGAGCAGGGGCTCTACCAGCAGCTGCGTGACAACGCCGCCGGCCGCCCGCTGTTCGTGCTGCATGACGGCCCGCCGTACGCCAACGGCCGCATCCACCTGGGCCACGCGGTCAACAAGATCCTCAAGGACATCATCGTCAAGTCGCGCTACCTGGCCGGCTTCGATGCGCCCTACGTGCCGGGCTGGGATTGCCACGGCCTGCCGATCGAGATCGCGGTGGAAAAGAAGTGGGGCAAGGTCGGGGTGAAGCTCGACGCCGTCGAATTCCGGCAGAAGTGCCGCGAGTTCGCCGAAGAGCAGATCAACATCCAGCGCGTGGACTTCAAGCGCCTGGGCGTGACCGGTGACTGGGACAACCCGTACAAGACCCTGAGCTTCGACTTCGAAGCCAACGAGATCCGCGCGCTGGCCAAGGTCGTGGCCAATGGCCACCTGGTGCGCGGCGCCAAGCCGGTGTACTGGTGCTTCGACTGTGGTTCGGCGCTGGCCGAAGCCGAGATCGAGTACCAGGAAAAGGAATCGCCGGCGATCGACGTGGCCTACGCCGCGCGTGATGCGCAGGCCATCGGCCAGGCGTTCGGCGTGAGCGTGCCGGCCGACGTTGAAGTGGCCGTGCCGATCTGGACCACCACGCCGTGGACGCTGCCGGCCTCGCTGGCCGTTTCGCTCGGTGCGGAGATCAACTACGTGCTGGCCGAAGGCCCGGCCCACAACGGCAAGCGCCGCTGGCTGGTGCTGGCCGCCGCGCTGGCCGAGCGCGCACTACAGCGCTACGGCGTGAACGACGTCGTGCTGCACGGTGAAACCACCGGCTCCGCGCTGGAAAACCAGCTGCTGGCGCATCCGTTCTACCCGGAGCGCGAAATCCTGGTGCTCAACGGTGACCACGTCTCCGACGAGGACGGTACCGGTGCGGTGCACACCGCCCCCGGCCACGGCCAGGAAGACTTCGTGGTCAGCCAGAAGTACGGCCTGCTGGACAAGTACAACGCCGGCCAGGTGACCCCGATCGACGGCCGTGGCGTGTACCTGGAATCGACCCCGCCGGCCGGTGACGTGGTGCTGGCTGGCCAGCACCTGTGGAAGGCGCAGGACGCCATCGTCGGCGTGCTGCGCGAGAACGGTTCGCTGCTGGCCTTCCACCCGATCCGCCACAGCTACCCGCACTGCTGGCGCCACAAGACGCCGGTGGTGTTCCGCGCCACCCCGCAGTGGTTCATCTCGATGGACAAGGCCAACCTGCGCAACGATGCGCTGGCCGCCATCGATACCGTGGGCTGGTTCCCGAGCTGGGGCAAGGCGCGCATCCAGAGCATGGTCGACGGCCGCCCGGACTGGACCATCTCGCGCCAGCGCACCTGGGGCGTGCCGATCGCACTGTTCACCCACCGCCAGACCGGCGAGATCCATCCGCGCACGGTGGAGCTGATGCAGCAGGTCGCCGACCGCGTCGAAGCCGAAGGCATCGACGTGTGGTACTCGCTGGATGCCGCAGAACTGCTGGGCGCCGAAGCGGCCGACTACGAGAAGGTCACCGACATCCTCGACGTCTGGTTCGATTCGGGCGTCACCCATGAAGGCGTGCTGGCCGCGCGTGGCTTCGGCAAGCCGGCCGACCTGTACCTGGAAGGTTCGGACCAGCACCGTGGCTGGTTCCAGTCCTCGCTGCTGACCGGCGTGGCCATCGACCAGCGCGCGCCGTACAAGCAGTGCCTCACCCACGGCTTCACCGTGGACGAGCACGGCCGCAAGATGTCCAAGTCGCTGGGCAACGGCATCGAGCCGCAGGACATCATGAACAAGCTGGGCGCGGACATCCTGCGCCTGTGGATCGCCTCGGCCGACTACAGCAACGAAATGTCGCTGTCGCAGGAAATCCTCAAGCGCAACGCCGATGCCTACCGCCGCCTGCGCAACACCGCGCGCTTCCTGCTGGGCAACCTGGATGGTTTCGATCCGGCCCAGCACCTGCGCCCGCTGAATGAGATGGTCGCGCTGGACCGCTGGATCGTGCATCGCGCCTGGGAACTGCAGGAAAAGATCAAGGCCGCGTTCGACAGCTACAACATGGCCGAGATCGTCCAGCTGCTGCTGAACTTCTGCAGCGTGGACCTGGGTTCGCTGTACCTGGACGTGACCAAGGACCGCCTGTACACGATGCCGACCGATTCGCACGGTCGTCGTTCGGCACAGAGCGCGATGTACCACATCGCCGAAGCGTTCACCCGCTGGATCGCGCCGATCCTGACCTTCACCGCCGACGAGCTGTGGGGCTACCTGCCGGGCGAGCGCGCCGAACACGTGCTGTTCACCACCTGGTACGACGGCCTGGCGCCGCTGCCGGCCGACGCCCAGCTCAACGCCGCTGATTTCGACCAGCTGCTGGCCGTGCGCGAGCAGGTGGCCAAGGTGCTCGAGCCGATGCGCGCCAACGGTGCCATCGGTGCCGCGCTGGAAGCAGAAATCACCATTGCCGCCAGCGAAGAGCAGGCCGCCAAGTGGCAGCCGCTGGCCGATGAACTGCGTTTCCTGTTCATCAGCGGCGACGTGCACGTGCGCCCGGCGACCACCGACGAGGTGTTCGTCAGCGCCCAGCCGACCCAGAAGACCAAGTGCGTGCGCTGCTGGCACCACCGCGCCGACGTCGGCAGCAACGCCGACCACCCGGAACTGTGCGGCCGCTGCGCCGGCAACATCACCGGTGCCGGTGAAGTGCGGAGCTGGTTCTGATGGCCGCGCCCCGTCCGCATCCGAACGCACTCATCTGGCTGCTGCTGTCGGCCGCCATCATCGGCCTGGACCAGTGGTCCAAGGCCTGGGTGCTGTCGAGCCTGCCGGAGTTCCAGCCGGTGGTGGTCATCGACGGCTTCTGGAACTGGTACCGCACCTACAACACCGGTGCGGCGTTCAGTTTCCTGAGCGACGCCGGCGGCTGGCAGAAGCACTTCTTCACCGTGCTGGCCATCGGCATCAGCGCGCTGATGGCGTGGTGGCTGCGTGCCACCGCCCGCGGCAACTGGAAGGCGGCGGTGCCGTACGCGCTGATCATCGGTGGTGCCATCGGCAACGTGATCGACCGCCAGGTGCACGGTCACGTGGTCGATTTCATCCAGTGGTATATCGGTGACCACGTCTGGCCGGCGTTCAACGTGGCCGATTCGGCCATCGTGGTCGGTGCCGTGGGCATCGCCCTGTTTGGCCTGTTCGACGGCAAGTCCGCCAAAAAGGCGGATAATGCCTCCCCGAAACCGTAAGCCGGCCGCTGCCGGGAGACTGAACTGATGGATGTGCTGCTCGCCAACCCGCGTGGTTTCTGTGCCGGTGTCGATCGTGCGATCGAGATCGTCAAGCGCGCGATCGAAACGCTGGGCGCGCCCATCTATGTCCGCCATGAAGTGGTGCACAACCGCTTCGTGGTCGACGACCTGAAGCAGCGCGGCGCGATCTTCGTCGAAGAACTCGATGAAGTGCCGGACAACAACACGGTCATCTTCAGCGCGCACGGCGTCTCCCAGGCCGTGCGCCAGGAAGCTGATCGCCGTGGCCTGAAGGTGTTCGACGCCACCTGCCCGCTGGTGACCAAGGTCCACTTCGAAGTGGCCCGCCACTGCCGTGCCGGCCGAGACGTGGTGCTGATCGGCCACGCCGGCCATCCCGAAGTGGAAGGCACGATGGGCCAGTGGAACCGCGAAGCCGGTGTCGGCCAGATCTACCTGGTCGAGGACGTGGAGCAGGTCGCCACGCTGGTGATCAACCAGCCGACGAACTTCGCCTACACCACCCAGACCACGCTGTCGGTGGATGACACGCGCGGCATCATCGATGCACTGCGCGAGCGGTTCCCGGAGATGCAGGGGCCGAAGAACGACGACATCTGCTACGCCACGCAGAACCGCCAGGATGCCGTGCGCGACCTGGCCAAGCGCTGCGACCTGGTGCTGGTGGTGGGTTCGCCGAACAGCTCCAATTCCAACCGCCTGAGTGAGCTGGCCCGCCGCGAAGGCGTGGAGAGCTACCTGATCGACGGCGCGCACGAGATCGACCCGCGCTGGGTGGAAGGCAAGCAGCACATCGGCGTGACTGCCGGTGCCTCGGCACCGCAGGTGCTGGTGGATGGCGTGCTGGCCCGCCTGGCCGAGCTGGGTGCCAACGGCGTCGGCGAGCTGGACGGCGAGCCGGAATCGATGGTGTTCGCGCTGCCGAAGGAACTGCGCCTGCGCCTGGTCGACTGACCGGGCAGGGCGTTCGCCGGGCACGGCCCGGCGCTACCGGGTGTGTGTCATCCACGCATGGCGTGGATCTACTGCATCCGGCCGGGGCATCGCATCGGCGTCATCCACGCATGGCGTGGATGGACACCCGCCACGATCGGCGCATCGCATCCCCGGTAGATCCACGCCATGCGTGGATGGACACCCGCCACAATCGGCACATCGCATCCCCGGTGGATCCACGCCATGCGTGGAAGGACACCCGCCATGATCGGCACATCGCATCCCCGATGGATCCACGCCATGCGTGGATGGGCATCCGCGATGATCGGCACATCGCATCCCCAGTAGATCCACGCCATGCGTGGATGGGCATCCGCGATGATCGGCACATCGCATCCCCGGTAGATCCACGCCATGCGTGGATGGGCGCACCGCCCATGATCGGCGCATCGCATCCCCGGTAGATCCACGCCATGCGTGGACGGACACCCGCCACGATCGGCACATCGCATCCCCGGTAGATCCACGCCATGCGTGGATGGGCGCGCGCCCATGACCTTTGGCCATGGGGCCACGCACCACACAGGCCTAGCATCGAAGGTTCTACCGCTGCTGGAACCTGCCTGATGAAGACCCGTGCCCTGGTGATGTCCGTGCTGTTCGCGCTGGCTGCCACGCCTGCGCTGGCGCAGACCTCGCCGCCGGGCGATGCCGCGGCCCCCGGCCTGCTGCGCATCGATGTGGATGCGCGCGACCTGGCTCGCCGCATCTTCAAGGTGACCGCCACCGTGCCGGTCAAGTCCGGTCCGGTCACCCTGCTGTACCCGCAGTGGATTCCCGGCAACCATTCGCCCACCGGCCCGATCGACAAGCTGGCCGGCCTGCGCGTCACCGCCAATGGCAAGCCGCTGGCCTGGCAGCGCGACCAGTTCAACGTCTACGCATTCAAGGTCGACGTGCCCGAAGGTGTCAGCGAGATCGTCGCCCACTTCGATTTCCTGTCCTCGCAGGGCGGCAGCCAGGGCCGGGTGGTGATGACCCCGGAAATGCTCAACCTGCAGTGGAACGCCAATTCGCTGTACCCGGCCGGCGTCGACGCGCGCAACCTGCAGGCGCAGGCCAGCGTCACCCTGCCCAAGGGCTGGGCCTACGCCACCGCACTGGAAACCGCGCGCCGCGATGGCGATACCGTGGTGTTCAAGCCCATCTCCTACGACCACCTGGTCGACTCGCCGCTGTTTGCCGGTGAGCACCACCAGCGCATCGACCTCGACCCGGGCGCGAAGGTGCCGGTGCACCTCAACGTGTTCGCCGACGATGCAAAGTCGCTGAAGCCGACCGACGCGCAGATCAAGCTGCATCGTGCGCTGGTGCAGCAGGCCGACAAGCTGTACGGCGCGCGCCACTATGACCACTACGAATTCCTGCTGGCGCTGACCGATCGCCTCGGCGGCATTGGCCTGGAGCACCATCGCTCCAGCGAGAACAGCGCCGCCCCCGGCTATTTCACCGAGTGGGACAGCAACGCGTGGATGCGCGATCTGCTGCCGCACGAGTACACCCATTCCTGGAACGGCAAGTACCGCCGCGGCGCAGACCTGGCGACGGCCAACTTCAACGTGCCGATGGGCGACAGCCTGCTGTGGGTGTACGAGGGCCAGACCCAGTTCTGGGGCCAGGTGCTGGCTGCGCGCTCGGGCCTGTGGTCGGCCGAGCAGACCCGCGACACGCTGGCCAATGTGGCGGCCACCTATGACCGGGGCCGCCCCGGCCTGGCCTGGCGCGCGCTGCAGGACACCACCAACGACCCGACCATCGCGCAGCGCCGCGGGCTGGCCTACCGCAACTACCAGATGAGCGAGGATTACTACTCCGGCGGCCAGATGCTGTGGCTGGAAGTGGAAGGCAAGCTGCGCGACCTGAGTGGCAACCGCCGCAGCCTGGATGATTTCGCGCGCGCGTTCTTCGGCGTCGGCAATGGCGACTGGAACGTCAAGCCGTACACCTTCGAGGACGTGGTGGCGACCCTCAACGGCATCGCCCCGTATGACTGGGCCAGCTTCCTGCGGCAGCGCCTGGACGGCCACGGCTCGCTGACCGGTGGCCTGGAACTGGCCGGCTGGAAGCTGGCCTACCGCGATACGCCCAACGAGGCCTACAAGGCGCAGGAAAAGCGCGCCAAGGCGGCCCTGCTGGCGTACTCGCTGGGTGCCACCGTGCTCGACACCGGCGTGGTCGGTGATGTGATCTGGGACAGCCCGGCCTTCAACGCCGGCCTGGCACCGGGCATGAAGGTGATTGCCGTCGGTGGCCGCGAGTACAGCAGCGAACGCCTGAAGGATGCCGTCTCTGCCGCGGCCAAGGACAAGGCGCCCATCGTGCTGCTGGTCAAGCAGTTCGACCGCATCGACACGATGAACATCGACTACCACGGTGGCCTGCAGTACCCGGTGCTGGAACGCATCGCCGGCAAGCCGGACCGCCTTGCCGAGCTGTGGAAGGCACGATGATGCATTGATCTCTGTAGAGTCGACCGTTGGTCGACTGCGTCTGCTGCTGCGCACGGGTGATCCCTCGCCGCTATGATCTTTCGATGGATACCGAAATCAGCGCGCTGGCTGGGATCATCGACGCCATCCGCGCGGATTGGTCACACCCTCGAGTTGCCATGCATCGAATGGGTGAGTGCCCGTTCCTGCTTCGCTCCTCCTTCGTGAAGGGTAGTGGCGTGGCAGAGAGATTCCGGGCGCTTCCAAGCTGCAACGCGCAGTTGCTCGCATTCTGGGGGCTGTGCGCTACGGCCGATCTCTTCAAGGACGAGCAGTTCGGCCAATGGGGTGTTGAGCTGTTGGATGTAACGGAAGCGCACGTTCAGACAGCAGCCCTTTCCGATTTGCGTCCATTGGATTGCCGGGATGGTGATGTCGTATTCGGCCGTTTCTACGGGGACTCGGAGCTCCTTGTTATGGATGCCTCTGGTCGCGTGCTGATCTGCGGGCCGTTGGATGAACGAAAGGATTGGCCCGAAGCAGCGGGATCGCTGGTGGGCTTTCTGACGCGCCTTCATGAGGCCCAGGGCGCAAAATACTGGGAGGCTTGATCCGGCAGGTGCGGCAGTCGAGCTTGCCCTTTGTAGAGTCGAGCCATGCTCGACTGCTTCTGCCAACAGCAGCCGAGCATGGCTCGGCTCTACAAGAGCGGCGCAGCCGAGCATGGCTCGGCTCTACAAGAGCGGCGCAGCCGAGCATGGCTCGGCTCTACAAGAGCGGCAGCAGCCGAGCATGGCTCGGCGCTACAACGCGCTCATTCGACGTCGGCCGCGCTTTCGCAGATGCGCTCCGGTGCGCACAGGCGATCCAGCAGGGCCAGGGTCACGCCGTTGCTCCAGCCGAAACCATCCTGCAGCGGGTATTCGCCGCCACCGCCGCCACTGGCCGAGCCATCCACCACGTACTTCTCCACCAGCTTGCCGTCGCGGTCATAGACCGATTGCACCGTGCGCAGGAAGCGCACGCCCAGCGTCCGTGCCAGCGCCTGCTGGCCGTACTGCTGCAGTCCATCCACCGCCACCCACTGCAGCGGCGCCCAGCCGTTCGGGGCGTCCCATTGCTGCCCGGTATCGTGCTGCGTCGTCAGCAGGCCGCCTGAGCGCAGCAGGCCGGCTTCCACGGCATCGGCGGTGCGCCGCGCCTGTGCTGCGTCGGCAATCTTCAGCCACAGCGGGAACAGCGCTGCGGCGGTGAGGGCAGGGCGCTGCTGGCCGCTGTCCAGGTCGCGGTCGACGTAGTAGCCCTGGCGCGCATCCCACAACTGCGTATTGATGGCCGCACGGCGCGAGGCCGCCAGCTGCTGGTAATGACGCGCATCGTCACGCGCGCCTGATGCGGTGCTGGCGCGTGCCAGCGTCTGTTCCAGCTGGAACAGCAGGCTGTTCAGATCCACCGGCACGATGGCGGTCGTGCGGATGCTGGACAGCTGCGCGGGGTCATCCAGCCAGCGCGAGCTGAAATCCCAGCCGGATTCGGCACCGGCGCGCAGATCGCGGTAGACCTGCGATGGCGGTCGCTGCGATGCCTGCGCCGCGGTCGCCAGATCATCCGTCCACGATTCGGTGCGCGGCACCGCACGCGCATCCCAGTAGCGGTTCAACAGTTGGCCATCGGCCAACCGCACCACGCGTTCGCGCGCCTGGCCGGGTGCAAGGCCCTCGGCGCCGTGCATCCAGAACGCGTGTTCGATGCGCAGCTGCGGCAGGTAGCGCCGGTATGCATCGTCACCTTCGTGGCGGGCCAGCAGTTCCACCATCAGGCTGAAGAACGGCGGCTGCGAACGGCTGAGGTAGTAGCTGCGGTTCCCGTTGGGAATGTGGCCGTACTGGTCCAGCTGCCAGGCGAAGTTGTCGACCATGTCGCGCACCTGCTGCCAGCGCTGGCTGGACGCGAGGCCGAGCAGGGTGAAGTAGCTGTCCCAGTAGTAGACCTCGCGGAAACGGCCGCCGGGCACCACGTACGGGTGCGGCAATGGCAGCAGCGAACCGTGCGGATCGACAGTGGTGGTGTGCCGCTGCAGCACCGGCCACAGGCCTTCGATGTGCGCGCGCAGTGTTTCCCCTGCGGGTGGCACGTAGGCCGGCGCATCGCCCGGTACCGTGAAGCGGGTCGCGACGAAATCGCGCAGCGTGTAACCGGGTTGCCGCTGTGCGGCCTGCCAGTTGGCCAGCACGGCCGCAGCCGGCTGATGCGGCACGGCATCGGCGAAGGTCTTCTGGTCGGCAAACAGGTGGGCGCGCTGCACCTGCTGGAACAACGGCGCGAGCTGCTGGTCGGGAGGCTCAGGGACGCGGGCGGTTTCTTCGGCTGTTGCATTGGCGATGCAGAGCACCAGTGCCAGCGATGCACCGGCCTGGAACATCGAGGGACGCATGGCGTGCCTCCAGAAGGGTGTGCGGCCACTGTAGCCCCGCATGTGTGAAAGCGGTTTGCGGGTTGTTTTTGTAGAGTCGAGCTTGCTCGACTGCTGTTGGAAAGAGCAGTCGAGCAAGCTCGACTCTACAAGAGCGCAGCCGAGCATGGCTCGGCCCTACAAAAACAGGTCAGCGGAACTGCAGGGTCAGCAGGAAGTAGCGGCCCAGCGGATCATCCAGCCCGGCCATCTGCCCGCCGCTGCCAACCAGGTAGTTCACCGGCGCGGTGTCCAGCACGTTGTGCACGTCCAGCGCGGCCACCACGCGCGGGCTCAGCTTGCGCGCCACGTGCAGGTTCCAGCGCAGCTGTGCCGGGTTCATGCAGCGGCGATCGTCGTGCTGTTGCTGCGGGCAGTCCTCACCGGCCAGCCACGCACGCGTGCGGCCAACGCGGTTGCCACGCAGGGCGATGTCCCACGAGGGATTCTGCCACTGCACGTTGACGATGCCGGCGAACGTGGGCGTGGCGTGGCCGCGCAGGTCCACCGCTTCGCCATGCGCGCGGTCCCGGCGCAGTTCCTGCTGCTTCAGGCCATCCAGCGAAAACAGCCACTGGCCATCGCGGCCGGCATCGATGCGGTATTCGCCGCGCAGGACCCAGTTGCGCGAGGTGGTGCGGCCGATGTTGTCGAACGACAGGCGCAGGTCACGCAGGCGGCCCTGCTCATCCAGTTCCCACGTGTCGGGGTTCCACAGTGCATCGCTTGGCTGCAGGGCGAGGATCTCGTTGCGCAGCTCGACGATGTTGTGGGTCAGCGACAACGAGAACGCGTCGGTGGGCGTCCAGCTGGCCGCCAGCGAATGGCTGCGCGAGGTCTCGGCGCGCAGTGCATCGTTCTCCACCACATCCACTTCCACCGCGCAGCCACCGCCGCGCAGCGGCAGTGCGCACGGCGGCAGGGTGTCCGACGCCGGCAACGCCAGCAGGCCGAAGTAAGCCGGCGGTCGCCGCCGCTCGAACAGGCTGGGCGCACGGAAGCCACGGCCGCTGGCCAGCAGGAACGACCAGTGCGGGCTGGGGCTCCAGCGCAGGCCGGCGCGCGGCGAGAACGCGCTGTCGCCATCATCGCGGTCCAGCCGTGCCGCCAGGTCCAGGCGCAGTGTCGAGGCCAGCGGCAGTCCGACTTCGGCATAGGCCGCACTGCTCGGCCGCGACAGCCGGCGCTGCTCCAGCGGCAGGCCCAGCGCCAGCTCGCCCTTGCCCAGCAGCGGGTCGGGCAGCGACGTCCAGCGTTCCTGGCGCAGGTCGATGCCGGTGGCCAGTTGCGCCTTGCCGCCGGGCAGGTCCATCAGTTCGCGCTGCACGCCCCACCAGCCCTGCAGCTGGCTGGTACGGCCGCGGTTGCGGATGTCGGGGAACAGTTCGTCGGCCAGGCCCGCTGGCAGCGTGGAAAAACCGGGCAGGAAGTCCAGCGCGAGCGCAGCCTCCAGCAGGCGTTCGCTGCGCACGGCGCCTCCGGTACGCAGGTCCACCTGGCTGCGCTGCGCGCTCAGGCCGGCCTCCCAGCTGCGGCCGCTCTGGTCGCGGCCGATGCCCACGGTCAGGTCGCCTTCGCTGGCCCGCACCCGCGGCTGCACCTCGCCGCCCTCCTGCAGCACCACGTTGAGCAGGGCGTTGCGGTTGAAGTTCAGTGCGACTGCGGTCGGCCCCAGTTCGAAGCGCTGGCGGTTGTGGCTGGCGCGCGCCTCCACATAGGCATAGCGGCCGTCGCCCCGCTCGTGGCGGTAGCGCAGGTAGCCGGCCACGGTGTCCGATGCCGGCTGCAGCGAACGCGGGCGCACGCTGTCGTACCAGCAGCCATCCTCTTCCTCCTGCAGCGGCGCGTGGCATTCGCTGGCCGGGTAGTAATCACCGTTGGCCAGGATCAGCCCGATCGGGTACAGCTCGCTGTCGGCATGCCAGCGGCGGCGGTCACCGGCGACGTGGCGCAGGCGGTGCAGGTCGAGGCCGGCGAACCAGCGGTCACCGTTGCCGCGCACGCCGCCGGTGGCGGCCTGCACGCGGTGCTGGTCGCCGTCGCCGCGGCTGCTGGCGCCGGTCTGCAGGGTGGCCTCCGGCCCATCGGCCTGGTCGCGCAGGATGATGTTGACCACGCCGGACATCGCATCGGCGCCGTAGATGGCCGATGCGCCCCCGCGCACGAGTTCGATGCGCTCGACGAAACTGAGCGGAATGCCGCCCAGGTCGGTCAGGCCGCCTTCCTCCAGCGACACCATCGGGTAGCGCGGCAGGCGGCGGCCGTTGACCAGGAACAGGGTGGCGCGCGGGCCCATGCCGTCCAGGCTGGTGGTGGCGGCGGCGCCCACCGGCAGGTACAGCGAATCACCGCCGCGCGAAGTGCTCAGCGGCGGGTGGCCGTTCATGCCGGGCAGGTGGCGCAGCAGATCGAACAGCGTGCCGTAGCCGCTGCGCAGGATGTCCTCGCGTTCGATCACCGTCACCGGCAGGGTGGTCTGCACCGAGCTGCGTGGCAGGCGGCTGCCGGTGACATGGATCGGTGCCAGTTCCACCTGCGCCGGCCGCTGCGGTCGCGGTGGCGGGGCCGGCACGACCCGGGCAGGCGGTGCCGCAGCCACGGCATGGCGGCGCAGCACGAAGCCACCACTGGGGGTGCGCAGGATGTTGACCGGCTTGCCGGCCACCAGGGCTTTCAGTGCAGCGGCAGGTTCCTGCGGCCCCTGCGTGCCGGGGCTGCGCAGATCGGCCAGTTCGCGTGCATCGAACACCAGCGCCTGGCCGCTCTGCCGTGCCCACTGCTGCAGCGCCGGCACCAGCGGGCCGGCGGCGATGCGGTACTCGGTGGGTGCGGTGGGGGGCGCATCTGCAGCGGCCGTGGCGCCGGCCAGGGCAAGCCACAGCAGGACCATCAGGCCCTGTCGCAGTGCCCCGGGGCTGGGCATCCGCGCCGCCTCAGTAGGTGCGGCGCAGTTCCAGCGCGCCATCCTTGCGCGGCTGGCCAGCGATCGACCACCCCAGTTCCAGGGCAGACAGCAGTTCGTGCGCATCGCCGGCACGGAAGGTGCCGCTCACCGCCAGATCGGCGATGTCCGGGTCGGCAATCACCAGCGGCGTGCTGCCGTAGCGGTTCATGCGCTCGACCACGGTGGACAGCGGGGTGGCGTCGAACACCAGCCGGCCCTCGGGCCAGGCTTCGGCGGCGGCGGTGGTGGACAGCTGCGGGCCGGGCTGGATGCGGCCGGACGGTGACACCTGCAGCTGCTGGCCGGGGGCCAGCGTGTGCTGGGCGCTGCCGCTGGTCACTTCCACGGCGCCTTCCAGCAGCGCCACTTCCACCCGGCCATCGGTCAACCGCTCGACCTGGAAGGTGGTGCCGATATCGCGGATGCTGCTGCCGCCGGCCTGCACCCGCAGCGCGCGCGCTGAGGCGGCCACCTGCAGCTGCATGCGGCCACGCTCCAGTTCCAGTTCGCGCTTGCGCCAGCCGAAGCGGGCGCTCAGTGTGGTGCCGGCATCGAGGGTGGCGACGCTGCCATCGGCCAGCGTGCGCACCTGCGGCTGGTGGCTGGCATTGGCGTAGATCAGCGGCGTGGGGTTGCCATCGGTGAATACCAGCCAGCCGATGCCCACCGCCAGGCAGACGCCGGCCGCGGCCGCCACCGAAGGCAGCCAGCGCTGTACCGGCACGCGGGCGGCACGGCTGGCGGCGGTGCGCAGCCACGGGTCACCGGCCAAGCCGGCACTGCGCTGGTGCAGCGTCTCGGCCTGTACCCAGGCGCTGACGTGGGAAGGGTGCTCGGCCAGCCAGTCCTCGAACGCTTCGCGCTCGATCGACGTGCAGTCGGGGGCTTCCAGCCGGGCCACCCAGGCGCTTGCGCGCTCGAACAGCAACGTGTCATCCATGTAGGCGTCGCGGGTCACTCACTATCTCCATCAGTGTGGAGAGGATTGCTGCCCAGCTCCTTGCGCAGGCCCTGGAGGGCACGGGCGATGTGTTTTTCCACCGTCTTGGCGGTGATGCCGCAGTGCCGGGCGATCTGTGCGTAGCTCATCCCGGTGATGCGGTTGAGCAGGTACACCTCGCGGGCACGTTCGGGAAGCTTGAACAGTGCCTGTCGCAGCAGCGCGATCATCTGGCCGGATTCTGCCTGACGCAGTGGATCGGGAGAAGTGCCTTGCGGCTCCTCGCTGCCATCGCGTTCACCCAGCGGCAGGTGGCCGCGCGCCTGCGACGAACGCCCGCGGTCGGCCAGGCGGTTGCGGGCGATGCGGTACAGCAGCAGGCGCAGTTCGTCGGTGCCGTGCCCGCGGTAGCGGATCAGCCGCTCCATGCTGTCCTGTGCAATGTCCTCGGCATCATCCGGGCCGATGCCGCGCATGCGCAGGAAAGCGCACAGCGGCGCGCGTTCCTCGCGGATGAAGGCGATGAAGGCATCCGGAACCCCGGCCGGGTCCGGCGCGCGACGGGGCAGGGGGGAGGGGGCGGACAGGGGAAGGGCCTCGAACGACGAACGCGTCATCGAGTTTTACAAGACGATGACCAAAGGGGGAAGTCCGTGTCGTATGCCAATGCGTTATGTGAACGCATTCATATTTTCGTGCGCGATGCACTGGGGGAGATCGGCGCGCTGCGGCGTTCTGCTTTCGTCCCGCGTGGTGCGGGTTTGGAGAGAGAGACCGCAATGAAGCATTCGAAGTTGAGCCTGGCCCTGGCCGGCCTGGTGGGTATGGCAACGCTGGGCGCGATCGGCAACGCAGGGGCGATGAACTACCACGTGCAGGACGACCGCGTCGTCCTCAGTGGTGGCGTCACCTTCGCCGACGTGGTCGCGCTGCCGGCCCTGCTGGCCAAGGCACAGGCCGAAGGCCGGCCGATCCGCGAAGTCGTGCTGCGCACCTCCAACGGTGGCGCGCTGATTGCCGGTGAGTGGCTGCAGGCCATCATCCGCACCAACGGCCTGGACACCATCGTGTCCGGGCATTGCATCTCGTCGTGCTCGATCATGCAGTCCGGCGGCGTCAACCGTTACCTGGCAGGCGATCTGCCGACGGTCGATTCGGTGCAGATCCACGCTGCCAGCAGCGGCGGCCGCATCACCTACGCGCCGTCGCCGCGCATGACCCAGATCTACACCGACAACTATGGCGGCGGCATGGATGCCGGCCTGCTGCACAAGGCCATGTACGAAGTGGTGGCGCCCAACGGCCTGCTGGTGTTCCGCGACCCGGCCCGCACCAGCGGCACGTCGGTCAGCTTCGATCCCGATGGCAGCGGCCGCAACCTGCAGCTCTTCCCGGGCCAGGACATCTACAGCAACAACATCATCACCGAGGCCGGTTACCGCAACCCCGGCGATACCCTGACCGTCGCCGGCACTGTCAGCGGTGACATCAACCCGGGCTACATGTCCACTGCCCGCCAACTGCAGGCCTTCGTCGAGGACGACTTCTCGCGCTGGAACGACGCCGGCTACGCCACCACCTACATCAACCTTGCGGTCAGCATCTACAACGCCGCCAGCGACGGCCCCAATGGCATCGGCGATGCCTCGGTGCAGGACTACCTCAATGACCCGGGCATCCAGCAGCTGCTGCTGGGCAAGCTGCGCCTGGGTGAACTCGATGCCTCCGCGCTGGCCAACTCGGCCGGCGTGATCCGCGTGGCCAAGGGCGGCACCTGGCGCACCTCGGCCACCACCGGCGCCGATTTCATGCTGGTCGACGGCGGCACCATCGCCCTGGAAGGTGGCGCGCTGCGCGCACCGGAAGTGCGGGTGATGCCCGGTGGCATGGTGGTCGGCCACGGCGACATCGCGTCGCTGGAAACCGATACCGACGCCCTGCTCGGCGCGACCGGCCCGTCGCTGCGCGAGGACGGCTTCAACCGCCTGCGCGTGTACGGCACCCTGATGCCGCGCGGTGGCGACCTGGTCACCCACGGCTACGTCAACATCATGCCGGGCGGCAACGTGCTGTTCGATGTCACCGAAGCCGGTGGCAGCGATAGCGGCCGCCTGCGCGTGGGCACCTTCTTCGACGGCGGCCAGACCGACGGCGCGCTGGTGATCTCGCCCGGCGCGCACCTGGAGTTGAACGTCGCCCAGGGCTTCTATGCCGGCAACTACCAGCGCGAACTGATCACCGGGCCGATCTACGAGGACGGCTTCGCCGACGCCGTGCGCCTGGGTGATACGGGCTACAGCGCCAGCATCACCGACAACGAAGTCTTCCGCCCGCGCCACAACTCGCTGCTCAGCTTCAACATCAACCAGACCGAAGACGGCCTGTCGCTGACCGCCAACCCGGGCTTCGACCAGCTGGCACAGCTGACCGCCAGCAACGGCAACCAGAGCCTGGGCGTTGCCCTGGCTGCGGCGGGTGACCGCCAGGATGCCCGCCTGAAGTCGCTGCTGGGCGCGCTGCAGTTTGCCGACCGCGATGTCATCGCACAGCAGGCCGGTGCCCTGCGGGGTGACGGGCACGCCACCCTGCGCCTGGCCGACAACGCCCTGCTGGGCAGCATCGGCAGCGTGGTGACGCAGCACCAGGCCGGCCTGCGCAGCGGCAGCGGCGATGCCGGCGGCCTGGCGGCGCAGGCGGCACAGTCGGCGGCAGCGCAGCCCGGCATGGCCAGCGGCAGCCTGTTCAACCAGCTGGCCATGCATCTGGTCGAGCCTGCCGCGCAGGCCCTGGCCGGCACCGACAGCGGCGCCGGTGCGCGCAACCACGGCTTCTGGGGCCGCGGCTTCGGCAGCCATGGCCGCATCGATGGCGAAGGCGGCGTGGCCGGCCTGAGCCACACCGTGGGCGGCATCGTGCTGGGTGCCGATACGCGCGTGGCCGATGACCGCGTCAGCCTGGGCGTCAGCGTGGCGGCGGCAGACATGTCGACCAAGGCGCGCGATGGTTCCGGCTTCACCGGTGACGTGCGCGCGCTGGATATCGGTGGCTACCTCGATGCCACCTACGCGCGTGGCTACCTGTCGGCCGCCGTGCGCTACACCGACCTGCGCCACGACACCCGTCGCGGCATTGCCGGCATCGACGGCCTGAACGATTCGCTGCGCGCCAAGTACAACAACGATGCGATCTCCGCGCGCCTGGAGCACGGCTTCAGCTTCACCACCGGCAACGGGCTGGTGGTGCAGCCGCTGCTGCCGGTGGTGGACTACGCGCGCACCTCGGCCACCCGCTTCAACGAAGGGCAGGGCGCGGGCGCACTGGCCGGCCGTGGCGACAGCCTGGAAAGCATCCGCGTGGGTGCCGGCCTGCAGCTGTTCAAGACCTTCAACCGTGCCAACGGCGAGCGCATCACACCGCGCGCGCGCGTGGTCTGGCAGAAGGAACTGGGCGACACCCAGGCCCGCTACAGCACCGGCTTCGCCGCCGCCCCGGACCTGGTGTTCGGCAGCAGCAGCCAGACCCTGGGCGAGCAGGTGCTGGCCTGGAACCTGGGCGTCACCAGTCGTGCCAGTGACCGCCTGTCGGTGATGGTGGACTACGTGGGCGAGCGCCGCGATGGCCAGGTGCAGAACGGCGTGATGCTGGGTCTCGGCTACGCGTTCTGAGTAAAGGGCGCACCGGCGGCAGCAGTGCCGCCGGTGCGCTATGGTCTGCACAGGATTCCCGTGCAGGCCCGTCCATGCAGATCGCCGTCTTCAGCGCCCGTCCCTACGACCGCCGCTTCCTGGAAGAAGCCAACGCGCGCGATGGCGCCGGGCAGGCCTTCCGGTTCGTCCACTTCGATGCCGCGCTGGACGTACACACCGCCGCGTTGGCGCAGGACTGCGCCGCCGTCTGCGTATTCGTCAACGACCGCCTTGATGCCCCCGTGCTGCAGGCGCTGCACGCGCTGGGCGTGCGCGCGGTGCTGCTGCGCTGCGCCGGCTTCAACAATGTCGACCTGGCCGAGGCCGCGCGCCTGGGCCTGTTCGTCGCCCGCGTGCCGGCCTATTCGCCCGAGGCCGTGGCCGAACACGCGCTGGCGCTGGTGATGACCCTCAACCGGCAGACGCACCGCGCCTACAACCGCGTGCGCGAAGGCAACTTCATGCTCGATGGCCTGCTGGGCCGCACCCTGCACGGGCGCACGGTGGGCATCGTGGGCACCGGCAAGATCGGCCTGGCCACCGCACGCATCTTCCGTGGCATGGGCTGTACGGTGCTTGGCCATGATCCCTATCCGTCGCCGGACTTCGCCGGGCTGGGCGAGATGGTGGCGCTGGACGAACTGCTGGCGCGCGCGGACATCGTCTCGCTGCACTGCCCGCTGACACCCGACACCCAGCACCTCATCAACGACACCTCGCTGGCGCGCATGAAGCCCGGCGCGATGCTGGTCAACACCTCGCGTGGCGGCCTGGTGGATACCCATGCGGTCATCCGCGCGCTGAAGTCGCGCCGCCTGGGCCATCTGGCCATCGACGTCTACGAGCAGGAAAGCGCGCTGTTCTTCCAGGACCTGTCCGGCGAGATCATCGACGACGAGGCCTTCCAGCGCCTGATGACCTTCCCCAACGTACTGGTGACCGGCCACCAGGGCTTCTTCACCGTGGAGGCGCTGCAGGAGATCTCGGCCATCACCCTGGGCAACCTGGCCGATTTCGCCGCCGGGCGGGCCTGTGGCAACCGGGTAGGGGCGGATTGACCAGCGGGGTGGGCTACCCGTAAAATCGCCTGCTCGGCCGGAATAGCTCAGTTGGTAGAGCGGCGCATTCGTAATGCGTAGGTCGCAGGTTCGACTCCTGTTTCCGGCACCATGCTTCCTTATCGCTTACAAATCAGCGATTTACGATGCCCTGCGGTACACATGCGGGGTACAGTTGGGAGCACTGCGGTACGATCCTTAGAAGCCCACTTTGGGTTACTGCTCTGCTGTTTGCGCAGATTCTCTAAGGGCTGTTCGGTCTCTCGACTCTGAGTTGCCTGCTAGACGCGCTGCGCGGCCGAGTGGATCAAGTGCCGCCCAAATTGTGGCTAGCGAGGCATGCCTGCGACGCTCGCGACGAGAGCTAGGCGGGACGACCTCGTTGGCGATTCGCTCGATTACCTGGCCTGCGAGAGGTCGATAGGTCACGTGACTGCGGGCGAGTCCGAAGAGTGATGCTTTGCCAGCAACACCTCCCTTAGCCGCGCAATCAACATCTCACGTCATCGAACTAGGTTGCTTGCCTAGCAGGTTGGCCTGACCAAAAGCTAAGCCGCGTCGGCTATCCCTCCAATATAAAGCAGGAAACGTGCCTAACATGGAGGGCGGTAGTCCTAGACCAAGCTTGTATGGGAAGCGATGTCTCCTATTGGCCGAAAGCGGACATCCACGACACTGCTCCATGGAGCGGGGTACACGCAGCGACGAGCCGCATGTGATGTGCCTGTGCACTCTGTATTCCGGCCTACCGATGAACTAGAACGTGTGCTCTGGACCTGGGAATTGACCACTGCGGACATCGTCCATGTATGCACTGGCCGCTTCAAGCAGCACCGTGCGCATGTCAGCGTACTGCTTCACAAAGCGGGGAAGCTTCCCAGTGCGCAGTCCAGCCATGTCCTGCCATACAAGTACCTGCGCGTCGCACTCACTTCCGGCGCCGATACCGACGGTCGGAATTTTTACCGATGACGTGATGCGTTGAGCCACTTCTCCTGGAATCATCTCCAGCAGTAATGCGAACGCTCCTGCTTGCTCCATTTCCTGGGCAAGTTCAACCAGTGCATCTGCCGCTTCCCCCCTGCCCTGTACGCGATATCCGCCGAGCTGGTGTTCGGCTTGGGGGGTGAATCCGATATGCGCCATGACGGGGATGCCGCTGCTGGTGAGCTTCGTCACCTGAGGCACCATTTCCGAACCACCTTCCAGTTTGACCGCGTGTGCGCCGCCCTCCTTCATGAAACGCACGGCGGTATGGAAGCATTGCTCTGTAGAGCCCTGATACGAGCCGAAAGGGAGGTCGGCCAGCACCAAGGACCGTTTTGCTGTGCGGGACACGGCGCGTACCAGGGGCAAAAGCTCATCAACCGTTACGGGCAGCGAAGTCTCGTAGCCAAATACGTTGTTGGCGGCCGAATCTCCTATCAGTAGAACCGGAATTCCGGCCTCTTCGAAGACTGCTGCGGTGTACATGTCGTAGGTGGTAAGCATTGCCCATCGCTCTCCTCGCTCCTTCATCTGCTTGAGATGGTGGATGCGGACCCTCGGCTGGTGAGTCGATGCAGCCGATGGTGAAGTGCCGTAGGGGGAGATCTGTTCGCTCATGGGGATTTCAGTACGTGGGGAGGGGGGCATAGGCACTGCCGCACTGGTCAGCATGCCGCGCCAGTCCGATGTTCCGGCTTGTGGGCAAGGCGGATTCTCGGGGAGCACACTGGTTCAGGGATGGTATTCCCATGAAGGCTGAAATTGGCGCCTGATTGTTGCGGCCCATCGCCCGGCAGGGGCAAAATATTCCCCATGGACGCATATGACCGAAAGATTCTTGCCGAGCTGCAGCGAGACGGCCGAATTTCAGTTACCGATCTGGCCGCAAGGGTCGGCCTGAGTCTTTCCCCTTGCCACCGTCGACTTCGGGCGTTGGAGCAGAGCGGGGTCATCCGAGGCTATCGAGCCGAGCTGGATCCTGCAGCACTCGGACTGGGGTTCTCAACCATCGTCTTCGTCACTCTCAAGGAGGGCGACAAGCGAGCGGTGGAGGCATTCGAAAAAGCTGTTGTGGCGTTGCATCAAGTCGTCCAGGCTCAGCGACTCTTCGGCGATCCCGATTATCTGCTGCAGGTACTGGTCAAAGACCTATCAGCGTTTCAGCGCCTTTACGATGCCGAGCTGTCGTCGCTGCCCGGTGTGCAGAGACTCACCTCCACCCTGGTGATGAAGCAGGTGGTTGCCGAGCGCCCGCTCTTTCCTGGTGGCACGCAATAACAGCCGCTTCACCTAAATTCCTCAAGCGTTGATGCTGTCCGCTTCTGGCCGAAATCCGACGTCCTTCCACATTGAATCTAACGTTGTTACAAAGGCAGCTATTCGGAGCAGGGTCGCCGAGTCGGAGATCACGAAGGAGTACAGATCTCCTCAGTCGGCTGGCCGGTGTCTGGGTCACCAGCAGCATTGCTAGGGCGTCGTCCCTGCTGGCCGCCAGCCACTCACCGATCTGGCCGCCGTGAAACCACACCGGCATCCGTTCTTGGATATCTGCGGAGACTATGCCGTCGCCAGTGATGATAGTGAAGGTGCTCAAGTTGCCATCCGGCAGCAGTGGGTCGGTGCCCCCCCTCAGAGGCCAGCGGCCAACAGCGGGCCTGCGGCGTGGATGAATCACGGATCTTTGTTCCCGTCCCCGAGGCTGACGGACCATTCGTAGCAACCAGCCATGGGTATGACGCAGCGGCGCTTCTTGAGCACCGCCCGGAAGGCCGGCTTCGTGGTCGGCTTCTCGATGCGGGCATCGATGGTCGAACCTTGCAGGCCTTCGGCCTTCGCCCAGAAGAACAGGAGGCTCCAGGCAATTCGGGTCACCTGCTGGCCTTCGCCGCGGACGAGGATGACCAAGGCGCGCTGGGAGGGCGCCAGGTTGAAGCTCGGCTTGATCTCGGCCAGGCCCGAGGTGAGGTCCGCCAAGGCGGGCAGGCCGAATTCGACAACGGGAAGCTGGATGAATCTTCCGCACTTGGGCGAACCACAGAACGCCCAGCGCAGCGGCTTTGTGAGACTGCGCCTGAGCTATTTGGGATGCAATCCTCTGTTTCACGACGCCATGACGCCACCTGTTCAGCTCGGTGCTAGCCTCACCGCCGGGGGGATCCGATCGGGAGTTGTTTCTATGCCTATCAGGGCTGTGGTGTATGTGAGCGAGGCCGTTTCAGGCGTTGCTGATTGCGGCTCTGGCCTGCCTAGCCAGAAGCTCGAGCAATTAGTGCAGGACGCGGCGCGCTTCAATAGGGACGCCGGTGTCACCGGGGTGCTGCTGTTCGATGGGAGTCGATTTCTCCAGTATCTGGAGGGCCCTGAAGACGGCTTGGCCGTCGCTTACTCGCGGGTGCTGGGCTCAGAGAGCCACACGGGCGTTGTAGAGCTTCAGCGTGGCCGCGTTGGGCAACGCCGTCTGCCTTTTTGGCCGATGCGCTGGCTGCCGGTCGAGCGGCGGGATCTGTCCAGCGTTGCTCATGCAGATTGGACGCGCTTCAACAGGCGCGGCGATGCTGAGGCGATGAATGCTACTGCGATGGACCGGTTGGTCAATTTGGTCCAGGTCCGTGCAGGTATGCCGATTACCGCTCGGGATGCGATGCCGCTTCGATCTGCTCTGTGAGCAGGGCCAGCCCTTGGCGCATTGCTGCGGAAGATAGGGCGGAATCTTCTAGGTGATTGTCAAAGATCCCTGGGACTATGCCCTCCCAAACCCTCGTCAATGACGTCGGATCTGGGTGGCTGATGATGAGCGCTCGGACGCAATACTCCATTGCTTTGAGGTAGCCTCGATGGGCCTCAAGTTCTGTCGTGCAGTTGTCGAGGCGGTGCAGAAGCTCGGAAGTGGTAGGCATGGCGCGCTCGTAGACAGGTCGCTGAATGAGGGTAATAGTTGGGGCATTCCACATGGCCCCAGGCAATGAGTATCCTCAACGTTCTGCTGTCGCCAGATCAACTATTGGTTGCTGTAGATACCTTGGCTGAGGACTCGCGGACGGGTGCCAAGTCCGCTGGCGCGAAGCTGCTGCTTCTCCCGCAGCACAACCTCGTGCTGGCCAGCCGCGGTAGCGCGCAGTTCTTCCTGCGGATCTACGAACTGGCCCTGCAGGCGAGCTTCCGCGCGGATTTCACCATGGAGCAGCTCGGCAGGGAGCTTGGGCTGGTGATTGACCAGTTGTGGCCCGCGTATGAGAAGGCCGCGCTGGAGGCAGGGATTGCACCGTCCGCTATAGGGACCGAACTCGTGCTGGGCGGGTGGTCGCCGCAGGCGAACCGCATGGTGGCTACGGCATATGCCAAAAGCGTCAACGGAGAGCCCGCTCGACGGCAGCCGCTGGAGGGTGGTCTGGCCTCCCCTGGGGAGCCATTGAGAGGCAGACCGGATAGCTTCGAGCTGGAGGCGGTGCTGGAGGCTGGCCGAATTCAGGCGTCATGGCTAAACAACACCAGCGGTCGCCAAGTCGCCGGCGGACGACTTCTGTGTTTAAGCTTGGGCCGATTGAGAGCGAATTTAACCGACCTAGGAGCGATATAGATCGTCTGGATCGATTCCAGCCGATCTCAGCATTCGATCGCGCCTAACCTGCTGGGTCCACTCTGCGTAGAGAGTTTCATGACTGACACGCTCAACGCCTTGGCAAAACGAACATGTCAGCTCAAGTCCAGCAGAGACTTTCGAAAAGCCCATCCCTGCTGTAAGTCGACACTCCTTGTCACAGGTCCCGCATCTGCACTGTATTGACTGAATGCTGCCAAGCGTGCCGCTTGGATGCAGCGACGCTTGGATCCTCAGGATCCGGAATGAGCTAGGGGTAAGCATGTGTCTAGCCAGCTGGGGCCGGACACAGACGCAAAGGATTTCGCGCCCGAGGAAAGCCAAGGAACTGGATTTTACCCTGATCCAAGTGTGCTTCGCGTGATGGGTGACTCTACGTAGGCAATTGGCTCGGAAAGCACTCACGCAGAAATGATTGCCCAGCAGCCACTGGCGATCTCTTCCGCACCGGGGTCGCCGCGCAAACTGGAGCGTCGCTGCAGATGCTCCTTCAACTCCAGTAGCCAGGCAGGCCGATCACCATGAGGGTTCCTCACGTAGATGTCACATGCCAAGCGAATGATGGGAGCAACCTCATGGCGAAAGTTCAACGCAGGCAGGGAACCCGCGTTGAAGGCCAACTCCCAGTGGGCCAGCTCTCTTTCGATGTCGACATAGTCTTTGTTGCGGCGGCTTTCCATGGCAGTTCTCCTTTGGACGCTTGAACTCTACTCCCTCGATGGTGCAGCCGTTTGCGGCACCGTTCATAAAGCGGGGCTGGCGCCACGCTCAGGTAACAGTGAGTAGAGGAGTGTTTGCAGGGCAGCATCAGCTGCAGTGGAGTGACGCATGAACAACATCGAGAAAGGCCAAACAGCAAATAATAACGACACCAACGATGCAAAGCGCGCTGGCCAGCAAGGGCAGCAGGGCCAGGTCGATGGCGAAGAGCTCGGCGGCGCCCCAAGTGGAAAGGGCGAGAAAGACTCGCAGAAGCAGCAGCAAAGCAGCCAGGATGGCGGCCAACAGGGAAGTGGTAAGGAAAAGCTGGGTGAGCAGCAGAACGCTCGTCGATAGGGCACCACGAGAAGCCGCGCCTTGCGCGGCTTTCTTCTTGGCTGGGAGGAGCTAGGATCAATGGCTTTGCACGAGCAAGCGGTAAGCTTAATGACCAAGATCATGTACCAGTCGCGGCCTGCTGGTACGACGACTATGGGTTCATGCCGATCCTGCCATTCTCCAAGTCCGGGAGGAATGGAGTGTGCTCGCTGCCTAACGGAAGAATTGGGAAGAATCATAAAGAACCGCGGGGCCGCGACCCGCTGGCTTGATTCTTTCCTAAAGGTCCAGCAAGACGAGGCTCAGGTATTTCTGTGCGCTAGCCGCGTCAATCCTGATCCATGCGCCTGAGATCTCAAAAGTATTGGATCGAGCATGAGCTTTCACATCAGCATTTACGACAGGAACGGCAGGGGTCTGCGGCTTCCCGAGGGCTGGTGGATTGATCTATCGCGTGAGTGCCCTGCGCTGGTCAGGCGATCGACACGAATTGATCTGCCAATGTCTTCAGTTGACGAACATCCCAGAATAGACCCCGTCGTCCTGATGGATCTTCATCGTCGTATAGAAGGTGCCCAATGGCTGACCTAGAAAAATACGACCCCGTATGCGTGCGCTGGCTCAGCTTTCGGCTGCGAAACGGACAGTCGATCGGTCCTGGCAAGCTGAAGGCCGTATGGTCAGATGCTGCCGAGACAAACAGCTGCAGTGTCCGCAGAGAGCACGGCCCTGACGGTCATGTTGTCTATGTGCTGTATGCGTCGCGTGGTCTTCCGATGCCGCGGAGGGCAGAAATGCGTTTGCGATCAATGCTCGAAGACGCTGGTTATGCATTCACCATGGGGGCGATTGCGGGTCGACATCCAGTCGGTGGGTAATGTTCCGTTAGCAGTGATGAATCGGAGGAGGTCAAATGTCAGTACCCAACACCACCGCGCACCTCGCCGGCGGCAAGTAATCCGCTCTGTGAGCCCTCTACCGTTTTGCCGCAGGTATCGAACTGCGCGATCGTGCTCTGCACGCGTCTACGTTAGCCGAGAACCCGATCTCCGACTTTCGCCCAATGGCGGCCAAAGCGGGATCTGAGTACCCAGGCTTGCAAGGCAGGGACATTATTGTTGAAACACCGGCGAGCTCGCTCAGCCAGGTTGATACAATCCACTCCATCAGCAATCCACCCGTGATGATCGACGGGGACGATTCCAGCGTTGACATGCCGGTGGAGGCCCAGCATGTACATCGCGATGACCCAGACAGCCACTGCCTGATGAAGAATAGCTACGACGTCGCGCTTTCCCGGAGCGACGATGCGTGGGTGATCGAGCAGGTGACTGTAGACAACGTCTGGCGTACCTGGAGCCCGCGCGTACTCGCCGTGGTTTGATGTGAGATGCCTGGCAGCGGGGAACTGGCTCGCTTGGATAGCCTTGGGCAACGCTGGGCCGGAAGGCGGTGGCGCGATGTCCGCTCCTGGCCGAAAGCGGACATAGTCTCAAGCACCAGCTGCTGACGCGCCTTGGCTTGGGGCATCGTCCCTATGCAGTAGCGGCCGGCGCGCAATGATCAGCAGCGCAGCCGCCGAGCGTCAAGTAGCTGTAGCCCCAGCCGCGCGGGCCAACGCAGCCGCAACCCCGTCACCCTTGCGTTCGCTGTACCGGTCCACCAGGTAGTCCGACCGGCCTCGCGTCAGCAGAGTGAACTTGACCAGCTCCTCTACTACGTCCACTACACGGTCGTAGTACGGAGAAGGTTTCATTCGGCCATCGTCATCGAACTCCTGCCACGCCTTCGCCACCGATGACTGGTTGGGAATGGTCAACATGCGCATCCAGCGGCCGAGCACCCGCAGGGTGTTGACCGTATTGAACGATTGGGAGCCACCGCTCACCTGCATCACCGCCAGCGTCCTGCCCTGCGTGGGGCGCACACTGCCATCCTCCAACGGCAACCAGTCGATCTGGTTCTTGAACACGCCCGTAACGGTTCCGTGTCGCTCGGGCGAGACCCATACCTGTCCCTCGGACCACAGTGACCATTCCCGCAGCCGCTGAACTTCGGGATGGCTCTTGTCCACGCTGTCCAGCATGGGCAGCTCATGGGCATCGAATACACGGGTCTCGCAACCCATGTGGCGCAGAAGCCGCTCGGCCTCCAGGGCCAGCTTCCGGCTGAATGATTGTGGCCTCAGCGAGCCGTAAAGCAGCAGGATCTTGGGCGCGCGATGGTCCGCTGCAGCAAGTAGACGGTGGTCGGGCCCGGGAAGCGAGGCCACCGCCAGGTTCGGTAGATCGGCACTTGTGATTGGCTCTTTCATTCGACTATTCTAGAAATATGGAAACATCAAATGCAATCTCTGCTCTGACCGCCCTGGGGCATGCCACCAGATTGGCTGCCTTCCGCCTGCTGGTGGAAGCTGGACCAGCGGGGCGCATGGCTGGCGACCTCGCTACGGCCCTGCAGGTACCGCCGGCAACACTTAGCTTCCACCTGAAAGAGTTGGTACAGGCCGGCCTGGTGGAGAGCGAGAGCCAAGGCCGGAACGTCTGTTACCGCGCGAACTTCGCTGCCATGACTGGCTTGATCGAGTACCTCACGCACAACTGCTGCGCAGGCTCGCCGAGCGAGCAATGCGTGCCGACTTTTCCCGAGTGCAAGTGCTGAAACCGCACGTTCCCTTTCCTGCCAAAGCGATTGCACGATGACACGTGACGTCTTGTTTCTCTGTACTGGCAATAGTGCGCGAAGCGTCCTTGCTGAAGCCACGCTACGCGCGTGGGGCGGCCAGGAGTTCAGCGCGTTCAGTGCCGGTAGCCAGCCCACGGGCTGCGTCAATCAGTTTGCCCTCGCACAGCTGCAGGCCGAGGGGATGCCCGTCGATGGGCTGCGCAGCAAGTCATGGGATGAGTTCGTGGATGCCGCGCCAATGGACTTGGTGATCACCGTATGCGATTCAGCTGCAGCAGAATCCTGCCCCGTAGTCTTCGGGGATTTCATCCGCAGCCACTGGGGCTTGCCGGATCCGGCTGCGGTAGAAGGCACTGATAGTGAGAAGGCTGCAGCGTTTGCACGGGCTCACACCATCGTCAAGATTCGCCTGCGTGCTCTACTGGCGTTGCCAGAAACGCTATGGAAGGATCGCTTGGCGCTTCAAAGCGCGCTGGACCAAATCGGCCAGTTGCAGCCGGTCGACGCTTCCCCGTGAAGCCGCGTCCAGCCATGGGCCTGTTCGAGCGCCACCTGACTCTGTGGGTGGCGCTGTGCATTGCGGCCGGGACCTTGCTTGGCCATTTCCTGCCAGGCGCCTTTGCCACGCTTGCATCGGCGGAGGTGGCCAAGATCAACCTGCCGATCGCGGTGCTGATCTGGTTGATGATCATCCCGATGCTGCTGAGGGTGGACTTCGGTGCCATGCGCCAGCTGCAGCAGCATTGGAAAGGTATCGGGGTTACGTTGTTCATCAACTGGGCTGTTAAGCCCTTTTCGATGGCACTGCTGGGGTGGGTGTTCCTTCGCCACGTCTTCGCAGATTGGTTGCCTGCTGGGCAGACTGACAGCTACATCGCTGGCCTAATCCTGCTGGCAGCTGCGCCTTGCACTGCGATGGTGTTCGTGTGGAGTAATCTCTGCCGCGGCGATGCGAATTTTACGCTGAGTCAGGTTGCGCTGAACGACGCGATCATGGTCGTTGCCTATGCCCCCGTAGTTGCGTTGCTATTGGGGATTTCCGCGATCACGGTTCCATGGGACACGCTGCTGCTGTCCGTCGGCCTCTACATTGTCGCGCCCGTAGTGGTGGCTGCGCTGCTACGGCAGTGGATGCTCTCGCGCAGCGGGAACACCGGTCTGCAGGTTGTGCTGCACCGGCTCGGGCCAGTTTCGCTGCCTGCCCTGCTGCTTACTCTGGTGCTGCTGTTCGGCTTCCAAGGACAACAGATCGTCAAACAGCCCCTGGTGATCGCACTGATCGCCGTCCCCATCCTGATCCAGGTCTACTTCACCTCGGGCCTGGCCTATCTCCTCAACCGCCGCCTGGGTGTAGCTCACTGCGTTGCTGGACCATCCGCCCTGATTGGAGCGAGCAATTTCTTTGAACTGGCGGTGGCGACGGCCGTGGGACTGTTCGGGGTGCATTCGGGAGCCGCACTGGCCACGGTAGTCGGTGTACTGATTGAGGTGCCAGTAATGCTCTCGGTGGTTCGCATCGTCAACCGGACTCAAGACTGGTATGAGATGCGGAACGGGCTCTGACAGAGCAACGCTCTCAACGCAGTGTCCGCTCTTGGCCGATAGCAGACTCTTAGCGAGAGACCCTTCGCAGTTGGGCAAGCGTGAAGGGAGCCGTGTACGAGATATCCTCGGAGGCCAGTCCTGCCCCGTGAGCATTGCAACCAAAGGTTCTCTGCCCTCGCGCAACCGTAGAGCAGGAGAAGTGATAACCTATGGTTGCGCGTCTACCCGCGTCTACCCGCGTCGTTTCCGCCTGTATCCGCCATTCGAACTGCATCGGTGATTGGCGATAGTTTGGATTTTCGATATCTGCGGTGCTGTGCTTTAGTTCTGGTCTGGCCACAATCAGACTGACGCAATGCTAAAAGTTGCACTGGAACGGTTGCTTCCTGGCGAAATTGCCAGTATCGGAGCGGGGAAGACGGCATACGGCCGATACCTCATGATCTGTCTTCCCTTTCGGGCCCGGCTTATAGCGGACCTCTGGACGCGCTCTGGCACGACTGTCAGGGGTAAGCGCAGATGAGGTCACCGCGCCCCTCTAAAGCGCAGCGCGACGCTGTCGTAGCCAATGACGCGCCCTATGGGCCGGTCTCACGTCAATCGCATTTGCTAGAAGTTCCGATTCGGCGTCTCTCTGATCTAATGGGTCCTGACACCACGCTACGCCAGATTTACTTCCTTATGGAGCTGTGGCGCGCAGATGCGGCGGGATTGTCTGCGGGTAGTATCGAGGAGCAAATGAGCAGGGCTGTCCCTGTTGCCCCAAGCACCATTAGTAGATCCCTGCGCATACTTCGGGAGCTGGGGTTGGTTGAAGTCTTCCTAGCGCCGGAGGATGGAAGGTTTAGGTTGACTCGACTAAGCCCGATGGGCCGGACATTCATGGCTGGTCTTCTCGACCTAATGGCTCGTGACCGAGAGAAAAAGACAGATACAGACAGGTGCTCGTGCCAGCAAACCAGTCCGGCTGGTTGAGGCTGAATGTGGAAGACGGTGCTGCCGTAGCCTCGAAGTGCTGACTACGGCCGACCTCCTTCTTTTTTTCAATGGGTACTACTGTTGCTCGGTGCACTCCTGCGACAGTTGCGCCATCGATGACGCAGGGGAAGCGATTGCGCAGACGAAGGAATACTGCTGCGTCCCTAGGCTGGTTCAAGCCAAGCGCTAGTGCGGGCGTCCAGCGGCCCGGAGGTCGTGGTCGGCGGACTTCAGAACGGCAGTCAGGGAGCCAGGGCGGAGCGGGTCGTCGGGGAGGATGTCGATCTGCAGGGGGCTGGCGTGTCGTGCTTTGCGGCGGCTGACGGCGTGGTCCAGATAGATTGCTCGAGCCTGCACAGAGCGCTTCATGGTGGTTGGGAACATGGTGATAGGAATGTCGGCGAACTCGCCGCAGCCTGAGAGGTGGTCAAGGCCGAATTGCGACCGATAGGGTGCAGGCAGAGGCTCGTCAGGGGTCAGCCATCGGACGACCAAGCCGAATGTAGTAGGGCAGCAAGACAGATGGAGAGCAGGCATCCAACCACAGTCACGCGAGCACTTGTTTACCCTCTCCAGCATGGTGTGTGCGGGTAGATTGGTGGATGCGGGGATGGTCACTTGTGTGCCTTCTCCTTGCATCTTGAGAAGGGCCATGAAGAAGCGGACACCCGATGCAGTGACGAATCCCTCCGCCTTGAGGCGCATTCGGTAGTCCAGCGGATCGATTGTGGAAAGGTCGGCAGGCAGTCGTGGCTTCTTAGGTGCGCGCTTGCGCGGGGCGTCAGGAGGAAGCTTCCGGCCTTTCTTCAGGGACGCGCGTGCGGCCATGAACGCCATACTTTTCTCCTTGTGCAGTTGGCGTAGGGCCGCAGAGGTGTGTTCCGCTTTCTCCATGGGGGACGGTGGATAGAAGCGCCCATCCTGCAACCTGGGGCCTTCTTGGGTTTCGTCGGTGAACATCGGGTGCGCGGAAGCTCCACGCAGGTTGGGCGCAGGCGGCATGAAGTAGTCCTGGGTGTGGCCGGGGTGGACCGGCAAGAGTGGTCACCCGATCAGTGAACGCTTATGCGTATACACCTAAGGGGCTGGTCCGTTCCGTCGGAGGGAGAGGTGTACTTATGCGTATACACCTAAGGAGCTCGCATCCCTCAAGTCGGGCAGGGCAGGAGAGGACAGATCCAATGGTTGCCGTGCTCATCGGGAGATTGGCAAGAAGCGCTGCTTCAGTAGCTTGCCGTTGAGAGGTAGTTCTTTGAGAGCGGGTGGTGGTCGGTTGCGTACGGCCTGCCCTGGCTGATGTGGTAGTTGCTTGGTCGTTGGTCGAACACTATTACGCAAATCTCGCGCGTCCTTTCCATCTCTTCAAGGGTAGGCCCAGACCTCGGTCCAGTGGCGCCTATAGTCCATAGCAAAGGTCTGGAGGCGGTGAGAGTGTTCTGGGCGCTACTGAGGGTGGGTAGATGTGACGTGCGAGGTTTGACCTTATTGACGGTGCAGCGTGGTGTTAAAACGTCGGCGAAAAAATGCTCCCTGCTTACGAGGGTCCGGGCGAATTGAACGTCGGCGATCTTGTGGGCAACGTGTTTTGAGCTGAAGCTGCTCAGGGGGGGGGGCGTCACGCAGCGGCTGGCGATCAACTTGTCCGCATTCGGCTCCCTCAGGTTCTTGCTTTCGCAGCTTCCTGAGCAACCTCATGGCGGCTGTAGGTGTCCACGGCTTTCGCTCGCTGCTTGGTAGGGAAGCCACCTTGCGGCGCTTCAGCCGCAAGCTTCGTGAGTTTGTCCTGGCCTTGAGCGATCATCATGCGCGCCGTGGCTTCGATGGTTGCGGTTTGTGCTCCTACTCGGCCTTGTACGCGGTCAGCGGCCCGTTCGCGGCCAACCGCATCGACACCCTTCAGTCGCGCCGTTGCTGCCTCTGGTGCCAGGCAGTGACCGTCGCACGCCACCTTTGCCTGCCACGTGGCGGCTTCGTGCCCGCCTCGGTCGCGTAGGTATGGGGATCAACCTAGGGCTTGCCCTTCCAGCCTCTTTAGCAATCTCGAAACACCCGCACGGGTCCACTCAGCACCTCTAGGTGTCAGAATCCCGCGACTATTTAGGGAGGACACGATGCCGCCCAAGGTGGTGACGCCGGTGTTCTGAAGTTCCCTTATGGTGTCCTGAAGTCGCCCCGCGAAGGCGTCCGCCTTGCTCTGCACCGCTTTCATAGCCGCCTCATTACCCTTCCCGGCGCGCCTAAGTGCTTCGGCACCATTGGGGTTTCCCAGCACCTGGCCACGCGCCTTGGCAGCCTGTAAGGCGGCTTTGGTGCGGTTCGAGATGGCTCCCCGTTCCTGTTCGGCGACCAGTGCGAGGATGCCGACCGTCAGCTCACAGGCATCGGGCATGTCAGCGGCAATGAACCTTGCGCCAGAGTCACGCAGCGTCAGTAGGAAGGCGGCGTTACGACTAAGGCGGTCCAGCTTGGCAATGAGCAGTGTTGCGCCAGTGAGCGCACAAAGCCGCAGCGCCTTTAGTAGCTCAGGGCGGGCGTTGTGCTTGCCGGACTCAGCTTCGGTGTATGTCTCAACGATCACGCCACCGCGCTGCGCAGAAAGTGCCTCACAGGCTGTGCGCTGAGCCTCAAGGCCAAGGCCGGATGCAGCCTGAGAGCGAGTGGACACGCGGTAGTAGGCGATAAAGCGGGGGGTGACAGGCATTCTGTATCAAAGTCACTAACGTTCGATAGTCAGAATGATACATGCCATTCGCAAAGCGTCTAGCCCAGGTCGAGTGAAGGCAAAGGATCGCTGTGCACTATCAAGGAAGAACTTGGCGCCGATGACACTGGCGAACTGCGTGCGTCACGGCGGTATGCGAAGTCCAGCCTTCACGCGAAGCGTGACGAGTAAGCAGCGCAGGGGAGCGCCCGAGGGGGGGGGCGGGGGGATTTGCCCCATTCACGGTTGATAAGTGGTGCCTCGAATTTTTTCAATGAGAAGCAGCCCTACTCAAGTGATCCACTGTAGGACAGTCCGCTTCCCTGCGGTTCACTTAGCGAATGCCAAGAGGGCACACAGAATCGCGCTGGCGAACGCTGCTCCCAATAAGAACCTTAGAGCTTGCCCAGTCACCGAGTCGAGTCGTTGAGCTTCGACCAGTTGCTTGCTTAACACCTCGTCTGTATCCGTTCTAAGGGGGGGCACGCGGACGTAGCGTTTAGCGCGTTTCGAGCGGAGCTTCTTCTTCATCGGGAGCGCATGCAGGGGCCTGCCAGATAGTATGACTCACGGTCCGCACATGCTATCTAAGTGAGTCACTCGGTTAGCCAGAGGGGCATCCGCCAATACACGCTCCTTCGAGCGGCACTTACCTGGGTCAAGAGCAGCGTGTCTAGGTGAAACGCCTCGTGCCCCAAAGTTCAGAAAGAATTGCAGGGTCTCATTCGGAGTTATGCGCAGCGTTGCAACTGATGCATTCTGTGATAGGTTTCGCATGTTCGGAGACCGGCGACGGCGTAGGTCAATCCAATGGAGGGAAGTGTGGCGGCAGAGTCTCTTGCAGAACAGCGAAAGGAGCTCCTAGGGGCGATTGATGGGCTGGCGAAGCGCGGCGGCATGAGTCGGGAAAAGGCTCTGGCTGCATGGTATGCGACGACCCTTCTTGGGGTTGATGAAGACGAAGCAATCGACGCAGCGTCGGTTGATGGCCCGGGGGACAACGGATGCGACTTCATCTACGTTGATGAAGAGCAGGCCCAGATTGTCGTGTTGCAAGGGTATGTGGCTGATCGAATAGATCGCGCTACGCCGGTGAAAAAGTGGAACTCACTCACTGCCGCTGTGGGTAGCGTCCGGGATCCGTCGAGCTTTAAGCACGGCGGGCGGTCCGATATCTATGAGCGACTGAAAGATCTGAATCAGGATGACTACAGTCTTCTGTTCGGTGTCGTATCCGTGTCTGCAAATAATGCAGAAATAGGTCGCCACGTTGAAGCTGCCAGAAAGAGTCAGGCCTATGGGCCGAACGTTTCCTTCTTGTACGAAGCGCAGGAAAAGCTTTACGAGAACTACGTGGTCGCTAAAGCGGCGGATCGATCCGTTGATAGTGACACTCTCTCTTTCAGTACCCCGGTGATCTCTCTGAAAGGCGAGTTCGGTCAAGCAGTCGTGGGGACATTGGCAGCTAAAGAGCTCAGTCGCCTATTTAAGGCGCATCAGAACAAGCTTTTTGAAGGAAATGTTCGACTTTTCGTGGGTTCGCGAAAGGGAGGGATAAATGAGAAGATTATTGAAACGGCTGAAGTGAAGCCGGGTGTATTCTGGGCGCTGAATAATGGGATCACTATAGTTGCGGATAGCTATGAGCAACTTTCTGAACACCGCTTCAAACTTTCACGGTTCTCAATCGTTAATGGTTGCCAAACGACGGTGAGTCTATGCCGCGCAATTGAGCGATCTGAAAAGGCTGGTGAATCCCAAGTCCTAGTGCGCGTCGTTGGGGCGAGGAAGGCGTTGCTGACGGAGATTGTGCGCTACAACAACACCCAGAATCCGGTAAAGCTATCTGCTGTACGTCTTCTGGATCCGACCCAGGAGTCCCTCAGGCAGCGTCTCGCGGCGCATGAATATGTTTATGCGCCAAAGCAAGAGGGCGCAAAACTGCTGCGGAGCGTGAAGCGTATTGAGCTCGAGCGCATCACCCAGTATCTCGCGGCACTGTCGGATGAAACTGTCCTGGATTCGGTGGCGCGGAAGTCAGATTTGTATGACAAGCTTTACAAGACCATCTTCCCAAGAGGGATTACGGCTGAGCGCGTTCTTCTTGTCTGGAAGTTGGCGCTCGCCGTCGAAGAGCACAGAATAGAAACTCTAGAGTCGGTAATCGGGGAGGATGATGATCCTATCATGGCGGCGATACTCGGCATCCATGGCACCCCTTGGGGCCTCTATGTCGCGAATCAATTGCTCGAAAAGGTCGGTGGTGACCTTAGTAGGGTTTCCCTGGCTTGGTTGGCATCTGACGAAGCTGATGCGCCGCTGCACAAATATGCGGTAAGAGCACTTGAGCTTTATACCGAATTGGCGGTTAACATTATGAGTGGTGACGATTTTTCGCCGAATCCACGAAATTCTATTCGCACTCGCGGGTTTTTGGATCGCCTCAAGCGGCAGCTGGCCCTGAGGACAGGCAGGCCAGCGCTACTTCGTCTTCCCAAGCTGGCTTGAGTCAGTTTCGCTCGTGCGGCGGGCGGGGTGGCGGCTCGTCGCACTTATTGTCGTTCGTTCGTGTGACGAACTGTAATGTCGGCGTATTGCCATGGCAAGTGGTGATTCACCTGTCATGCGTAACGAGGCGGCCACGTGCGCCTATCACAGGTCGGACGGACAGATTGTCCGATTTTGTCCCGTGGGGCGGGGCGGTGTCAGAGAATCTCTCGCCATCGCTGTAGACGATAATGCGGCGCACCCCATCCCCTCGAATGCCCCCACGCCCCCCCCCGAGGGGGAATTCCGTCGTCGATGACCTATGGATGCCACTTCGGAAAATTGCGCAGAAAACGGCGCGAGGAGCCTAGGGCCCTCTCCTGGGTCGGTACCCAAGAGAGGGCGGGGGCTGAATTGATACCGATTCTTGAGGGTCTCAAGGGATGGGAGGGGTGGCAGCGGGTTTTAAGCGCGGTCCGAGCTCCCTAACCTTGTCCGAGGCTCGTCTATTGTCCTCGATTGAAATTGCAAACTCATTGCTCAGGTCATTTAGCGCAATGTACCATCGATCAAGGGTTGGTTTAACTGTTGACATTTCAATTTCAAACCTCCCTCCAGAGAGAGGCTTTCCACAAATGCAGGAAAATACCAACGGCAGCCAACTCTTCTGGGGGTCGCAAAACAGCAGCCAGTGGGGCCAAGCAGTGTCCAAGTCCCTGATGAAAGTAACCACCTCAGGAATCTCAATTAGTTCCCGAGGGTCGTCGCAGTAGCCGTCGACTGTTATTTCTAGTTTGTCCTTCGCTACGATAATTACTTCTCGGCTTGAGATTAGCTCTGTGAGTACATCGACTGTATTGTCGAGCAATCTGGATTCAATGTCAGACCTGGAGACCTTCAGGTGAAGAATTTTGGGATTCTCAGTGACTATCCTGTCCACCATGTCGCTCCGAGGCATATCGTATGCAACGGGGAACTGCTCCATATGCGTTCTGAGGTGAGACAAGGATGACATGAAGGGGGACGGGAGCTGCACGCGCCCTTCCTCGCTTAGGTCAACTGAAGGATCAAGGTCCCTCTCCAGAGATTCGAGCAAGTTGTTCGTATCAGCAGCTGTTGGCGGCGTGGCTTGGGACGGGGCGAAGATCTGGAAAAAGTAGGAGTTTATGGAAACATGCCTAAGTGCCCAGTGAGCGGTATCAAAGCTGGGAATTCTAAATGCGCCAATTCTGAACCAATTTGGTTCAAGGGAAAGGGCTGCATCCAAGGTGTTGGGGTCGGTTGAATGTGGCGAAACCTCGCCTGGCATGGCTGGCGAGACGCACTTAAGGGTCACGCGGACATTTTTAGGGATTGGCGCTGTCCCTAGGATGACCTCCTTGTATTCTGAGAGGATACCTACGTCGTTTCCAGTCATTCGCGCCGAGTTGTAGCTAAGCTTCAGTAGCCACCTGACAAGCAAGTTGTAGTCGAAAGTGAAGTCTGACGACCCGCGCTCATTGGTAGGTTGGAGCATGTGCCGTTCGTACAAGCCCTTCCCGTAATTGTCTAACTCCGAAAGAGGGCCGTTGTTGCATTTTTCGCATACATCCCTGATTTTTAGCTCGCCTGAGAATAGGCGCCCCCTCGCTTTTTCGGAGAAGCCGGCGCCGGACTTTGGTTTAATTCCCTTGTAATACCAGTTGGGTATCACGTGTTCTTTGGTCAAGTCCCCCGATAGATCGCAGTATTGACAGGTTTTCATTTTTTACTCGTCCTTGTTTATGAAATGCGACTTGCGTAGCTCCATGCTCCTTCCGGAGCGGCTATGTGTGCACTGTCCGTTAGGGTTTGTTCGGGCTGGTGTGCGGGGCCTTGGCAAACGTTAGCAGGGTCCGCTGGCTTTCACATGCGCTTACGCCGACGAAACTTACGCGGCTGCCGGAACGACTTAGGGCTGGCTAGGTGGGCGGGCGCTTATCTGCTGGCTTATCCGCCCGTTCTACGTAATTGGATCGATTGGGCGCGGCCTGGCTGTTGCCGTCGCGTGGCTTCTTGTGGCCGTACAGGCCGCATACTGGACCGATGACTGAGTTAGCGTCCAGCCCCGATGCTGCCCAAGAGGCCTTGATGGTTTCGCTAGTGTCGCCCCAGTAAGTAAATCGTCCTCTGCCGTCCATGGTCATGAAGGGGAGCTGTGTCCAGGCTGCACAGTCAATCAGTAGCTTGCGGTAGGACCACACACCGTACTGATTGCCCAACGGAATTCTCTGCCATACGTCCACCGTGGTGGGTGTAGCGGACAGGGAGGGGTGGTGCAGCTGTCCGCCCCCACGGACGCCATGCCACCCAAAATCAGAGAGTAGCGAGGAACTTAGCGGGGATTGCGCTACAGCCTCCCCGCAGGACCCGAACAGTAGCGATGCAACAAGCAGCTTGAGGGAGTTGACGGTCATTGGCTGCTTCTTGCTGGCGGGCGGTGAGCGTTGAGTCTCAATGTTACTGGGCTGTGGGGGCCTGCGGTAGCATGAGGTCGCACCGCTGACCGTAAAGTCTAGCGGCCTCTCCCGACTGGCTAGCCCGCCAGCGCGATCATGGTTTAAGGTGTTCCCATTCTGACAAGCTCGTTAGACTTGCGGCTGGATCAGTTAAATGTTTGATTGATAGGGGGTTGTCATGGCACTTAAGGATGAACTGCTGCACGCAATAAGGAATGATCCGTTGGCCGTGCGCGAACTCATTTCCTCGGCGGATACCGACGCCGCTCTTGGCTCTATTGGTATTCTCCCTAAGGTTCTAGAGTTGCATGCGCCGTCAGTGAAGTCGAAGAAGCGGGCGGGCCTTGGTGAAACCTTGTGTGGGATACGTGGCACGCTGCATTCTGTAGTCACTTGCAAGCGATGCCTAAAAAAACTTGATGATGACCTTGCTGGCTGAACGCTTATTCAATTCACGCCGCTTCGTGGCGGAAATTTAATTAGTTGCAAGGGCTTACTGCGAGAATTTCCCATGCTTACAGCAAAGCCCCCTTTTGAGAACCTCGAGGTCGAGACTGGCATCACATTGGCGTCGATTCCCGACGCTGACACAGTTGTTGATGGGTTTGAGCGGCTTGCTGGCGGTAGGGGCATGTCGCTGGAGGCGGAGACGGCGATTCTTTATCGCGTTGTCGCCATGCGCTATTCAATCATGCTGAAGCAAATAATGGATTCAGAAGGAGAGTGGCCTAGCTCTGGTTCAGTGCTTGCCATAACTCAGATGCTGGACATGTCAGTCGATTGGTCGGAAATGGCGCCCGATCAAGAGCGCATGGAGGGTGTTGCGAGCAACTTGAATCGCGCGCTTGAGGATATATTGAGCGAGTTGGGAGTGCGGCGGGGATAGTCAGAAGAGGGTTCGTGGCATTTCACTCAAGCTGAAGAGGTTTCCGGCGTCGGTCGGGCAGCATTTTCTACGTATTCATCAGTAGCACCAAAGTTCACTCCGGCCACGGCCTGTCGGCAAAGTTCCAGACTCAACACGCGCGCATAGCTCGTCATGGTCACGCCCTCCCGCTCGTGGCCTGCCACCTGTTGCACCACTTCCTTGGTCGCCCCGCCATTGAGGGCGGCTGTAATGAAGGTCGCTCGCAGCGCATGGAACACAAGTCGACGGTCAGTGATGCCTAGCGAGCGAATGCGTCTGCCCCACGTCTTGCCGATGCCGTGGCCTCGCTTCCCGTCAGGTCCTCCCGGTACGAGACCCGGTAGCAGGTAGCCGTCAGGTGTCTCCCTTGCCAGTGCTGCGACGGTTGAACGGATGGCCGGATGGATCGGGACCGCCCTTACCGCTGCCTGCGACTTGCCTTCGCGGACGTGTAGCACCTGGGCCGCTGAGTCGTAATCTGTCACGGTCAGGTTGCAGACCTCATTCAATCGCATCCCCGTGTAGAGCGCCAGCGACGTAAGCGGAAGCAACAGCGGTTCCCGCCGGTCATCCTTCAGGCCCCTCAGGACGACCAGCAGTTCACCTTCGGTCCACGTCCTGCGCGGAGCCTCAGTGCCACGCTTTGACTTCTTCAGCGTCGCTTGCATCCCGTCGAAGGGGTTGGCGTCAATCTCGCCGCGCAGCATTGCCCATTGGAACCAGCCCCGACAGGCAGATATCTCCTTCGTCTTCGTCGTCCTAGATACAGGTCGGGGTTGAATCACCTTCGCCAAGAACTGCCCAGCCGTAACACGGGTCACGGTGGCCATCTCAATGTTGCTCCCAACCCAGCCAACAAACTTGGTGCAACGTTTTTTGGTCTCAGTAAGTGACTGTGCTGTGAGGTCCCCGGTGCGCTCATGCAGATAGGCCTCTAGGCTATCGGCCACGGTCACCCCGAGTTGACCGAGTGCGGCCCTCCGGGCACGTCTCACGCCCTCGACATCGATCTGTGCACCTACATCTTGCTGTTGCGCGACGTACCTCTCCACGTCGAGGTCGACCTGGGCTTCGACGTCGTTGGCTCCGATCTCCCCAGCCTGCTGCATGGCGAACACCTCGCGGGCGCGCTCCACGATCAGCTCCGGCGACCATTGATCGATGCCATCGCGGATCAACCGGTGGGCAACCTCGGCACGCCTCACGTAGACCTCAGGCTCGTGCCGCATGTCTCCCTTGCTCACGGCGACTGCCCACGCTTTCCACCCCGCAATGATCGGACCGGCCAGTTCTACGGCGTCGCTGAGGGAGCTGGTGCCCAACGCCTGCACGAGGTCATGTCTGCCTGCGATACGTTGCACTGAGCGAGGAAGCACATAACGAGCGGAGTAGGTGTTGCCACGGCGCTTGATGCCGGAGGGGAGGGACATTGTGCGGTGCGGGTACAGAGTGCGGGCACAAAGGGTACAGCGGAAAGCCTTGTGCCAGTAGCCTCAACGCTTTGCCGAACATGTCTTAACGGCTCCTGTTTCCGGCACCAGTTGTAGAAAAGCCCCGGCCTAGGTCGGGGCTTTTTTTGTGCTGGTAGCGCCGGGCCATGCCCGGCGGAATGCCGGCCCCAGTAGTGCCAGCCCATGGCTGGCAGCCCCCAATTTCCGAATCTCGCGGCCTACTCGCCCGCCGGCGTCCCAGGCGCTTAGCGCCGCGCCCTGTTCCTGACCTGGCAACCGCAGCCGGCCATTTCCGTGCTATGAATACCCAGCCTTGCTTCAAGGCTCTTTCAGGGATTGGAAGGATGCGCAGGTTCGGGGGAACTGCAGGCGGTGTGTCGACCCGCTTCAGGAGGATTGAAGATCGAGTTCGGAAGCTGGGGGCATTGGGCGCCTGGCTGTGCTGCGTGCTGCTGATTGGCCTTGGCCTGTCGCCAGCGGTAGTCGCACAGACGACGGTCACCTACATCCACACGGACGCGCTGGGCTCTGTTGTGGCTGAGAGCGATGCCAACGGCAATGTGATCAAACGCTATGACTATGAGCCCTACGGGGCTGTGGTCGGTGGTCAGGTCATGGATGGGCCGGGGTATACCGGCCATGTGAGCGACTCGGCAACCGGGCTGAGCTACATGCAGCAGCGGTACATGGATCCGCAGTTGGGTGTGTTCCTGTCCGTGGATCCGGTGACGGCGTATGAGCAGCCTGTGGGGCAGTTCAATCGATATCGGTATGCGAACGGTAATCCGTACAAGTTCAAGGACCCGGATGGCCACAGTGCAACTCTCGTCGCGCCTATCGTGCTGGTGCCGATAATCATCGCCACAGGCTACTACGCGACGACTACCCCTCAGCAGCGTGAAAAAGCGGGCGAAGCTCTCATACGTGGAATAAAAGGCCTATTTCAGAAAAGTGAGACGAACAACTCGAGCGGTGAGGAAGGTAGTGGCGTAAGACAACTCGGTGATCTGGAGCCAATTCATGATCCAAATCACTCTCAGAATGATCCTGCTATAGGAAAACTCTCCGACAAAGAGTTGGGAGACGCGATCAATAACCCGAAGAATGGCGATGAGGTTACGGTTCGAGGGAACAGGGTGCTCGACGGCAATACCAGAATCAACGAAGCGAAGGCTAGAGGCTGGTCGGATTCGACCAAAATTCCAGTGCGAGAGCTTGATGATAGTCCCATAAATGTTGATGACGATCCCTTGGGTCCATACAGAGGTTTGTGACGTGGATGATGAGTTCGAAGCTAGACGAAAAAGGGATGTGGTCCATCACATGCTTAGCTTGGCGCTTGTTGAAATAAGGGCTGCGGAATCAGGAGATGTTGCTAAGAGGATCGCAGGCATTTTTCACGCTGTCCCAGTAGCGCTCATCAATTGTTCTTCTTCTGAAGACTACGATAGGCAGCTCGATGAGATAGTTCAAAGGTCTCGGCGGGCAGGGCTTGAAACTTACGTTCGCGGGTTGCAATCAACCGCCGAACGGTCTGTTGCGAAGTCTCGTCCCGGTGATTGATGGTGCTGGAACCACTGCGTTGGACCAGGCGGGTTTCCGTTGACGCTCTGGCGTCACAGTGGATTGCAACGATGGAGGTGTCTGTACGCAACGAGCGAAAAAAGACGTTGACCGGCAAGTCTTTCTTAGACATCCATGAGCTGCTTTGCGCGGGTCTGCGTATAGCGCAGGGGGCAGATAGCATCGCCTCGATGAGCTAATGTTGAAGCGGGGGCGATTGTTTTCAGACACAGGTCCCATATCCTCCTGATTCTGAGTTCCGCAGAGGGCTGGCTTGGGGCGGGGTGGCGACGCTGCGGACGTTCCTTATCCAAACACGGCCTCGCATCACCTTACTACCCGCTCGCCTCTCCGGCTTCCCAGGCGCTTAGCGACGCGCCCTGCTCCTGGCCTAACAACCGCACCCGGCCATTCCTGTGCTATGAATGCCCATCCATGCTTCAAGGCACTTTCAGGGATTGGAAGGATGCGCAGGTTTGGGGAAACTGCAGGCGGTGTGTCGACCCGCTTCAGAGGATTTGAAGATCAAATTCGCAAGTTGGGGGCATTTTGCACCTGGCTTTGCTGCGTGCTGCTCATTGGTCTTTGCGTGTCGCCAGCCGCAATGGCGCAGACGACAGTCACCTACATCCACACGGACGCGCTGGGCTCTGTTGTGGCTGAAAGCGATGCCAACGGCAATGTGATCAAGCGCTATGACTACGAGCCTTACGGTGCTGTGGTCGGTGGTCAGGTCACGGATGGCCCGGGGTACACCGGGCATGTGAGTGACTCGGCGACCGGGCTAAGTTACATGCAGCAGCGGTACATGGATCCGCAGTTGGGTGTCTTTTTGTCCGTGGATCCAGTGACGGCGTATGAGCAGCCGCTGGGGGCGTTTAATCGCTACTGGTACGCGGCGAACAACCCTTACAGGTTTACTGATCCAGATGGACGGGCGGTCGGTGATCCATTCTTGACGAGAAGAGAGGCCGCTAAGGATGCCATTGTTTCAACGAACCCTAATTCAAAGTCTGAGAATCGAGAATATGCTGCGAGGATTTATAAAGTAGGCGAAAAATACTACTCGAGTCCTGCGGTTCGAGGTTCGGAAGATGGTGCCAACCCTCATGCGAGTCCAGTGCCGGAGGGTGCTGAGGTGGTGGGTGATTGGCATACCCATGCGGAGTACTCAATCAAAAATCCGGACGGAACGATTGTTGCTACAGGTGATCCTGCAAGAGATCATTTCGATAGTGATAATTTTTCGGAGACTGATAGGAGTGGGATAAGGGGGGGGTGCTGCTGCGAAGGCGCTTGCGGCTCCAGCAGGTTCTGATGATTATCGAGGATATCTGGGGACGCCTGGTGGCGTAGTTAAAGAGTACGATCCGGTTGCGCGTACAACGGAGGAGTTGTGATGAGAATTCTGTGGCATGGGTACATTGCACTTGGAGTGGTGCTTTGGGTTGCACTAATCGTTGGTGCCGTTTCGGCGCGAGAGAGTGATATGCCCAATAATGCAGAAATTGCGCTTGGCGGCACTGATTTGGTGGCGTTGGCTAGCGCGCTCCGTGAATTTCAAAAATTAGGGGCAGCGCTGGAGGGATATTCTGTCGTGATTCGACCTGATGGTGAAGGTTCGGAGTTGATTTTTTTGCCAAAAAGGGCGGTGGGTGATGAGGGGGTTAGGGGGGGCGGGACGCAACATGGAAAAGAAATCCATTACTTTATTTCTTCCGATGGAGTGGTTACTCGAATTTCCTATGCTAGGTAGGATCCGAATGCGGGTTCCCGCATGGGGTTTAGGTCAAAGCGCAGGAGAGGGTGAGTGCGGCAGACAGAATCAAAGACCGGGTTGCCGATCAGACGGAGGCAAAGAGCGCGTTCAATACACCTCAAACCGGGAACAATCCGAGCCACCATGCTGTGGAACTCCCCAAGCCAGTAACGGAGAAAGTGGCTCAAAAGTTCAGTGAGGTTTGCAAATGAAGATCGACTTGATTGTGGAATGGTACGACGGTGAGTTGCAGCAAGCCATGGAAGATGGTGGTCGATACTTCTACGCAATCTGTGTGGAGGCGAATTTCAGCAAACCCTTGCAGGATAGAGTCTACTTCGTGATCAATATTATTGCGCAGGAAAAGCACATGATTAAGCGCTTTCTCGCTGATGCAGATATGGATGGCCTTGATCGTCTGCTGCGCGATGAACTGTACGGTCGCCGAGGTGCGATTTTCTTGGGTTGCCCAAACGATTGGAGGGTGGAGTCGGCTGATTTCAGTATTGAGTCAGCCCCCTATCTTAAATTCTTCGCGTTGCCAGTCGTCGACGCGCTGGCGGCCTGAATCTATGGATGGCGGCATCGTTATGGGTAATTTCCGCCCCGCTGGTTAACTAAGGCAGCGGCACATTGACCCGCAGTTGGGTGTGTTCCTGTCGGTGGATCCGGTGACAGCGTATGAGCAGTCGGTTGGGCAGTTCAATCGATATCGATACGCCTCATCAAACCCATACAGGTTTGTCGATCCCGACGGCCGAAGGGATAAGATCAAAGCGCAGGCTGCAAAGTCAGTGGATATAATGTGTGCCGCTAGCGCTCAAGGAGGTTTGCCGTGCGCGGATTGACAGCCTTCCCGGTCGCCTTTTTTTCATGTGTGACTTGCGTGGCGGTATTATTCCTGGCGGGTGGATGCAGTAGTGGTGAGGAGCGCGCTCGGCGTGTATCCATTGAGGAAATGTTGATTTCTGGTCAGTCGCTTGGTGGGGTCAGGTTGAGGATTGAAGGGTGTATAGAATCAAATCCTCATGGAGTCATGATCAATAGATGCCATTCCGGTGAGCGTGGAATTCCGGTGTTGCTTTCGAAAAGCGCGGATCGCTATGCTCCCATCCTCTACGAGCGAGGTATGTTGCTGGAGGGTGGTCAAGAAAAAGAGGTCATTGCTGCCTTGTGTGGAAATTATTCTCAGACTCCTGACGGAAAAGATCGTTGGTTTGAGGTTGATTCATTTTTTATGGATGGCCGGGCCTATGGTGATGGATTTGATTGCGCGGCTGATCGTGAGCGCTGGCGTTGATCGATTTCGATAACATAGTGGGTCTCGGTTGGTACGCCGATGCGTAGGTCATCGTTAAAGCGTTCGGGGTTTCCCCAGTCAAAGGTAGTCCTTGATGAGGTACGTTCCGCTTTGGCAGTGAAGCCAGCACAGGGGGAATAGGATGCGCGTATCTCAGCAGTACAAGCTAAGACGAAAGCAGGCAGAGCTCGATTTCGTTGACGTTCCTTTGGATGCAGAGGACTCCGCATCAAATCCTCAGGGGAGATCCAGCCTCCCGCTTTAGGGGGCGGACACGAGGTGAGCCATGCCGCCGAGCATGATCGGGTTGGTCTGTCCGCTTTCCAGTCTTCCCTCGTTGTGCCGCAGTCCAGCTCGGAGAGTAACGGCGTTATGCAAATCAAAGTCGGCGTATCTCCGGAGGAGGTGCGGGCGACAAGCGTAGAGACCCGAGCTGCGCATGAGCTGGATGAGCCCGTCCGGAAAAGCTATGGCGATACGAATGGCGCGGTCAAAGTCTGCTCCCCCAACCAGTAATCAAGGGTGTTGAATGAACCGCATTCTGATGATTGCAATGGCTTTATCCATTGTCTCATGTCAGACCAGTGACGAGGTCCCGCCTCCTTGCGGCGCCGGAACCATTCCTGTGGAAACCGTTCCCCCTAGGGTTTCTGCCGCAAGCGAGTTGCAGGTGCGTGGCTCTATCGTGGCCACCGTTGTCGTGGAAGAAGATGGCAGAGTGACAAATCCGGTCACTACGCGTTCTCAACTAGAACAGCTTGATCGTGGAAAGGTCGATACTGCTGCCTATGAGAGTGCTGTCCTGATAGCTGTAGAGAAATGGCGTTTCTCGCCTGTCCCATCTCGCTGTGCGAAGAAGGTCACAATCGACTTTCGGCGTCTGCATTGATTCAGCGCGCTCAGGATTTGCAGCGCGCCGGGGCCTCGCTGCGCTAGGGTAAGTCGCCGCTGGTCGCGGACGATCCTCATCCAGACACCGCCTCGCATCCTGTCCTAAGTTGGCCTTATCGCCACTTACGGACCTCCCGCCCGATGTCATCCGCCCTTACCAAGCGCATTGTTCTCACAGCAGAACCCCGAGATCGCCCCTACGAGCTCAGGGACGCTCAGGTTCGCGGCCTGATCCTGCGAGTGCAGCCTTCGGGCCACAAAGCTTGGATCGTGACCTGGGCGCACGGTAAGCGACGTACATTGGGGTCGGTCGAGCACCTGACGCTTGATCAAGCCCGCGACCATGCCCGGCAAGCGGTCGCTGAATACGTTCAGTCGGGAAGGAGTGCTTCAATAATGAGCTTGGCAAGAATTCACCTGCAATCAAAGGTGGTTTCATCGATCGTCATTAAATGATGTTCGTGGTAGCGTAGGTCGCAGGTTCAACTCCTGTTTCCGCATCAGTTCTAGAAAAGCCCCGGCCTTGGTCGGGGCTTTTTGTTTTGGTAGTGCCAGCCGCTGGCTGCCAACCCGTAGTGCCAGCCCATGGCTGGCAGTCCCCCGATTTCCGAACCCTCCAGCCTGCTCGCCCCTCCGACCTTCCAGTCGCTTGGTCTCCCGACTGTTTCAGAACCAAAAACCGCAGCCGGCAATACCTTTGCCATGAATATCAGCCTTGCTCTGAGGCATCTTAGGGAATTTTAGGAGCTCTCACGTTCGAGGTCCGACCATTGCTATCGGATCCAGACGGACGGATCCTCATAGGCCGAGGCGACAGATAAGCTCTGGTCTATGGACGTCGTGATTGATCGCACTGCCGAATAACCGTTTAGATAAAGTCGGGAATGTAATGAGCCTGGTTGCTGAAAGCAGGGCGCGTCGCGCCTGTGCATGGCCCGTCGATGCTCTCTCCGAGCAAAGATAGGAGTGACTCCGCTTGGGCGTGGCTGCCGGGCATCTCGAGAGCGATGGTGACCAGCAGTGCTTCGCATCTGATGGATACCGTCTCCCCAGTCCTGAAAATCCAGTGCTCAGGGTAAATTGTTCAGGGTATCCTTGACGGGGAGCCTCCAGAGCGCCTGGTTCAAGCCGTCCTATGAAAGCTCAAAGCTCATTCTTTCAAGACGAACTTTTGAGGCGAAGGCTGTGCTAACGTCGCGATTGCGAGGCACTGAGCAATGCTGCGCTCGCATGGGGCTGGTCCGGCGTAATGCGGGATCTTGGGGTTGATGGATTCATAATCAAGGAAGGCGTTGTGATCAAAGGATTGCATGCTTCTGCAGTGCGTTGTCTCGTTGTTCTGGCTGCAGGCATGGGGCTGCCGTTTCCCGGTGCTCTTTCCGCGCAGACGGTGGCAGACGGAATTCATCCCTATCTGGAGTACCAGAAGCGGGTCAAGGCAGCGGAGTCGCTATCTGCACTCGATACCGGCCTGTTTGGTGAAGGGGTAAGTCTCTACGACGGCAGTACTCAGTTTCGTGTCGTGGAGATTGATCTTCCGGGAAATAGTGAGCTACCGGTCCAGCTATCGAGGCGGCTTAACGTACAGCTGCAGCCTCAGGGAACCATCAGGGATCACGATGCCCGCTTGCTTGGCTTGGGCAACTGGGACATTGATGTTCCTTATGTGACGGCCACATATGCAAGCTCATCCGGGCTTCCTGCTCAGATATGCACTGTCGGTAGCGTTCCTGGTGGAGGAGTGTTCAGTGTCCGCGAATTCTGGAGCGGGTTGAACGTCCATCTGCCTGGGCGCGGCGACACCGCAATGCTTTCCATCGTCTCCGGGACCCCATTGCCTACAGGCGGTGCGAGTACGCGATTGACGACAAAGGAGCGGGATGCGATTGACTGCATCAGCATGAACGGTGGTAGTCGAGAAGGTTTTCGACTCACCACGAGCTCCGGTGAGAAGTACTACTTCAACCAGCTCACCACCCGTCGGGAGGCACCGCTGCAAAAGGGAGTTCCGAGGACGGACGGATCGCCCCCGATCTCGATGATGCTTGAACGTACTCGCTACTACATGCTGGCTACCCGAATTGAAGATCGGTTCGGCAACAGTGTTCAGTTCACTTACAACGCCAATGGTCACCCTACTCGTATATGGGCGAACGATGGCCGGGAAATTACTTTTACCTACGACCAGCAACGCATGGCTGGCGCGAGCGTCAACGGACGTTCGTGGGCGTTTCAATACAACGATGGGCAGGTCGAAAAGCAGTTGATCCGTGTTGTCAGGCCTGACAGTAGTACATGGTCCTACAGCTACTCGGATACATTGCTGCCCGCCGCACCTGCGAACATCGATTCGCTGCCACTGGCTCCGTGGTGCAGAAGCGCTCAGCTGCCGCTGTCGGCATCGTACGTGATCGTCGCCACCCATCCTGCTGGAGCCGTCGGTACATTCTCATTCTCCAATCGAAGGCATTGGCGCCAGGGTGTGCACCAGACGGAATGCAACAGGAAGGGCGTAGACCGGGAGAATCCTGAATATGTTCTCGAAGTGCCAAACTACTTCGACGTGTTGAGCATTACGGATAAGTCGATTGCGGGCCCAGGGCTCGATACGATGCGCTGGAGCTATGACTTCGGTGGCACACCTTCGACGTTCTGGGGCACTGAGACGGAGTCCCCCGTGTATCCATGCACTACGTGTACGCGGACGAAGGTAGTGCATGTTGGGCGCCCGGACGGGACAACCCAACGGCTTACCTTTGGCAATCTCTATATGTTCAATGACGGCCAGGAGCTTGGGGAACAGCTGTTGGACGCCCAAGGGCAGGTCGTGCAGAGTCGGACAAATGAGTACCTCGCCGAGAACGCTGTTGCCGGCCAGCCGTTTATTGGTGTGTTCGGCAGCATCCTCGGCGGCTTGAGCGATCCTGCAACTGCTCGTATCCGACCGCTTACGCAGATGTTGCTGCAACAGGACGGGACTGACTATCTTTGGCGGGTCACAGCATTCGACCGGTTTGCACGGCCCACGGAGCGTGTGCGGACAGGTCCCAGTGGATCCGTGCGCGAGCGCCTTGACTATCATGACAATACTGATCTCTGGGTTTTGGGGCAGCTTGCAAAGCTGACGGACCTTGGCAGCGGCAGGGTCGTTGCCGAGGCCGCGTTCGACGCCAAAGCGATGCCAGCGGAGACCTATGCATTTGGGAGGCGCACGCAGACGAGGACATACCAGCCCGACGGCACGATAGGGGCGCTCTCGGATCCAAACGGAAAGACGACAACTCTGTCTGGATGGAAGCGTGGTATTCCTGCCTTGGTGCAATACCCGGATTCGACCTCGTCGCGCGTCAGCATTGATGATAACGGCTGGATCTTGAGCTCAACCGACGAGAACGGCTTCACCACAAGCTATGGCTACGATGCACTGGGCAGAGTGTCCAGTGTGAGCTATCCGGTGGGCGACTCGGTCGCTTGGGCGCCGATTGGTCGATCGTTTGTCCAGATCGGTCAGGTTGAATACGGTGTGGGCGCCGGCCACTGGCGGCAAATAACGACCATCGGAGGCGGGCGCGCGGAGACCTACTACGACGCGCTTTGGCGTCCGTTGATTACACGTGAATATGACGTATCAGACATACAAGGGACGCAGCGATTCCAGCGCTTTGCTTATGATCATGACGGAAAGCAGCTGTTCGCCTCATATCCAGGTAGCAAGCATGATCTAGTCACAGGAAACTGGAGCGAGTATGACGCGCTTGGGCGTAGAACGGCGGCTGTCCAAGACAGTGAGCTGGGTGCAATTGTTGCATTGACGGAGTACCTGCCCGGCTCCCGAACCAGAGTTACTGACGCGCGTGGAAAGCAGACGACCACCAGTTTCCAATCGTATGACAAGCCCCAGTTTGAGGCGCCCATTACGATCGCCAAGCCGGAGGGCGTCGTGCTGGACATTGCACGCGACGTCTTCGGAAAGCCGACCAGCGTCACTCAGCGTAGCGCTGATGGTGCGGTTTCCTTGACGCGACGCTATGTGTATGACGCGAACCAGCGTCTTTGTAAGACAGTCGAGCCGGAGACGGGGGCGACAGTTGTGGGCTACGATGCTGCCGACAACGTATTGTGGTCCGCAGCGGGAACAAGTCTGCTGAATGCTACGAACTGTGACAGCGCAGCCGCGTATGCATCCGGCCGGAGGGTGGATCGGACCTATGATGCTCGAAATCGCTTAAAGAGCCTCGCCTTTCCCGACGGTAATGGCAATCAGGACTGGACATACACTGCCGATGGCTTGCCTCAGCAGGTCTCCACCCAGAACGGTATCAGCCTTGGGCCAGTCGTCAATACCTACGTATACAACAGGCGACGCCTGCTGATAGGCGAAAATGTCGCCGTGACAGGCGTGTTCGACTGGGCGATGGGCTATGGATATGACACGAGGGGCGCCGCTGCAAGCGTTCAGTATCCGAGCGGGCTATCGGTCGCAATGGCACCCAACGGTCTGGGGCAGCCTACGCGTGCGGGTGGCTTCGCTCTTGGCGTGTCTTACTATCCTGGTGGTGGCATGCGGCAATTCACCTATGGAAATGGCATCGTTCATTCCATGACGCAGAATGCGCGTCAGCTTCCTGCGAGGTCCACGGACTCGGGGGGAGCCATGGACAACAGCTACAGCTACGATGCGAATGGCAATGTCACCGTGATCGGGGATGCCCTGAGTTCCGTGCGCAAACGTTCCATGCAGTACGACGATCTGGATAGGCTGACACAGGCGGCGTCCATGGCCTTTGGAGGCGATGGTGTGATGCGTTACAGCTACGACGCGCTTGATAACATGCGGTCGGCGCGGCTTGCTGGCGTTAAGGACCATGGTTACTGGTATGACGCAAGCAACCGGCTCACCAATGTGCAGTCCGCGACGGGTTCAACCATTATGGGGTTGAGCTACGACGCTCAGGGTAATCTGGCGTCGCGTAATGGACAGATCTTTCGATTCGATTTTGGTAATAGACTGCGCGAAGTCGTGGGGTCTGAAGAATATGCATATGACGCAAATGGTCGCCGAGTCCTGAGTAAAGCGGCTGGTGGTGATGTCATTTCCATGTACGACAGTGCAGGCGTACTCCGCCGCCAGGAAAGCCAGCGGACAGGCGAGGGCACGGAGTACATTCACCTCAACGGAAGTCTCCTTGCGAAGTCGACAACCTCTGTAGCGCCCGGGGTCCCGGTCGTTTCCGTGCCGTCCTTCAGCAGTAACGGAACTTTCCAGGTCAGTTGGTCCTCAGTCGCCGGCGTCTCTGCTTACGAACTGCAGCAGCGTGCGGGGCAGGGTGAATGGGCTGCGGCCTACCGTGGTGCAGCAAAGACCTGGACTGCTACGGGCAAGGCTGCGGGCAGCTACCAGTTGCGGGCCCGCGCGTGTCGTTCTTCCCTCTGCGGCGGCTGGAGTGCCGTAGCCACTGTCGTTGTGGAGTTGCCGCCAGCGCAAGCGCCTGTATTGACCGCGCCTTCAACCGCCAGTGGCGGCAATTACGTTGTCAGTTGGAGTGCGGTCGCGGGCGCAACTACCTACCGTCTGGATGAACAGAGGGGAGACGGCGAATGGGTGCAGATCCAGGATTCGGCCGAACGCACTCGGTCCTTCAGTGCAATGCCCCCTGGCGTTTACAGGTATGGAGTGCGTGCCTGCAACAATAGCGGGTGTGGTAGTTACAGTAGCCGGATCCCCGTGCAGTCTGTGCATCTTCCGACTTCTGCCCCCGCCTTGGCCGCACCGTCAAAGTCGCTGGGTTCGTCCTACTCAATCAGTTGGTCAGCCGTTGCCAATTCTACTTCATACCAACTTGACGAGCGCTCTAGCGGTGGGAGTTGGGCGACCATTGCCAATGGCTCATCGACGACTCAAGCAGTTTCTGGCCGTGCCCAAGGAACGTACGAGTATCGGGTGCGCGGTTGCGCTTCGGTGGGGTGTGGTCCCTACTCGGCGGTTGCTTCTGTCCAGGTTGTAGTCGCTCCGTCGGCAGTTCCTTCAATCAGTGCGCCTGAATCAAGTGGCACGGGAAGCTATGCCGTGTCCTGGTCAACATCGGGACGAGCAACCTCCTATCAATTGCAGGAGCGGATCAACAGCGGGGGATTTGCTGTCATCCAGAATAGTGGATTGCTGCAGCGCTCTTTCGGCGGCAAGGTCGATGGGACCTATGGCTATCGAGTCGCTGCGTGCAACGAGGCCGGTTGCAGCGGCTTTAGCGCGACGGCCTCCGTGGTGGTGAATCTGCCGCCGCCAGTGCCTGCAGCGCCACAGTTGATCAATGCCATGTACTTCTATTCCGGTGGGAACACCACCTACCAAGGCGGCTGGACGGCAGTTGCAGGGGCTACACGTTACGAGTTCAGCGGGGGTGCCGGCTGTGTCACCACTCGACTACTGTGCTCGGTTACCGTTCGTGGAGCTCCGAAAGTGGTGCCAAGTACCGTTCGCGCCTGCAACGACGTTGGGTGTTCCGTGCCATCGAACGCTGTGATTCCGGATAATGGTCTTGAGTGATCGCCTGTATTTTGTGTGCAGGAAGGTTAGTGGGCGCAGCCAGGTAACGCGCTTTACATTTGCCTGGTCAGCTGGCTGCTTAAATAGAATCGCCCGGTTCGATCCGGGTTGCTAAGGACGGTCGCGCTGTGCCGTGCTTCAGGACGGCTATGGCTATGGCGAATGAAGAGCGGATGGTCGAAGGTATGATCCAAGAACGTCGATGATGCGCGCGCACGGCTCAGAGCTCCAGCCAGCGCGCGGGTCAAAGGACCGATTCGCTACTTCTTGATGAGAAGCCCCAGACTTGGTCGGGGCTTCTCTTTTGCTCTGGTAGTGGCAGCTCATGGCTGGCAGCCCAGGAGTTCCGAGCCTCGCGCTTTCCTTGCCTTATCCGATTCCCAGGTGCTTGCATTCCTGCCGTGTTCTGACATGGAACCGCACCCGGCCATTTTCGTGCTATGAATGCCCAGCCTTGCTTCAAGGCTCTTTCAGAGATTGGAAGGATGCGCAGGTTCGGGGGAACTGCAGGCGGTGTGTCGTCCCGCTTCAGGGGATTTGAAGATCGAATTCGCAAGCTGGGGGCATTTTGCACCTGGCTTTGCTGCGTGCTGCTCATTGGTCTTTGCGTGTCGCCAGCCGCAATCGCCCAGACGACGGTCACTTATATCCACACGGATGCCTTGGGCTCTGTTGTGGCTGAGAGCGATGCCAACGGCAATGTGATCAAGCGCTATGACTATGAGCCCTACGGCGCTGTGGTCGGTGGTCAGGCCACGGATGGGCCGGGGTATACGGGGCATGTGAGCGACTCGTCTACCGGGCTGAGCTACATGCAGCAGCGTTACATGGATCCACAGTTGGGCGTCTTCCTGTCGGTTGATCCGGTGACCGCTTATGAGCAGCCGGTGGGGCAGTTCAATCGCTATCGGTATGCGAACGGGAATCCGTACAAGTTCACAGACCCGGATGGGCGAGTCGTCGAGTACGCCTTTAATGGAGGTGCCACGCTGCAGGACGGTGCTGCGGTTCTCAATCATTGGATGAAGTCTGAGACAATCAACTCTGAGCTAAGGCAGATTCTCTTGTCAGATGAAACCTACACGATACAGTTCAACCGTAATGGCGATTTTGGATATGACGAAAACACAAGGACAGTCCGTATTGATGTCACCTCTGGACTTCGCATCAAATCCTCAGGGGAGATCCAGTCTCCCGCTTTAGGGGGTGGTCACGAGGTGAGCCATGCCGCCGAGCATGATCGGGTTGGCCTGTCCGCTTTCCAGTCTTCCCTCGTTGCGCCGCAGTCCAGCTCGGAGAGTAACGGCGTTATGCAAATCAAAATCGGCGTATCTCCGGAGGAGGCGCGGGCGACAAGCGTAGAGACCCGAGCTGCGCGTGAGCTGGATGAGCCCGTCCGGAAAAGCTATGGCGATACGAATGGCACCGTCAAAGTCTGCTCCCCCACCAGTAATCAAGGGTGTTGAATGAACCGCATTCTGATGATTGCAATGGCTTTATCCATTGTCTCATGTCGGACCGGTGACGAGGTCCCGCCTCCTTGCGGCGCCGGAAACATTCCTGTGGAAACCGTTCCCCCTAGGGTTCCTGCCGTAAGCGAATTGCAGGTGCGTGGCTCTATCGTGGCCACCGTTGTCGTGGAAGAAGATGGCAGGGTGACGAATCCGGTCATTGCGCGTTCTCAACTAGAACAGCTTGATCGTGGAAAGGTCGATACTGCTGCCTATGAGAGTGCTGTCTTGATAGCTGTAGAGAAATGGCGTTTCTCGCCTGTCCCATCTCGCTGTGCGAAGAGGGTCACAATCGACTTTCGGCGTCTGCATTGATTCAGCGCGCTCAGGATTTGAAGCGCACCGGGACCTCGCTGCGCTAGGGTAAGTTGCCGGTGGTTGCAGACGATCCGCATCCAAACACCGCCTCGTATCCTGTCCTAAGTTGGCTCTACCGCCACTTACGGACTGTCCGCCCGATGTCATCCGCACTCACTAAGCGCATCGTTCTTACAGCAGAACCCCGTGATCGCCCCTATGAGCTTAGGGACGCTCAGGTTCGCGGCCTGATCCTCCGTGTGCAGCCCTCTGGGCACAAAGCTTGGATCGTGACCTGGGCGCACGGTAAGCGTCGTACCTTGGGGCCGCGTCGTTGTATCCGGTTACTGTGGCTTCGTTGCGATAGGGCAGTTCAATCGGTACCGGTACGCGAACAGCAATCCGTACAAGTTCACGGATCCGGATGGGCGGCAGAGCATTGCTGCATGCGGAATGAATCCTGCAAATGCTGCAGCATGCGCTGAAGCCGGTATCGCGACGGGGGGAGGGGCCTCAGGAGCAGGAGGGACCAGTGGCGGCGGCGGTGTCATCGCTGGGATTCTGAGTGCTTTAGGTTTGGAACGGCTTGTTCAGCGCTCTGACTCCGCAGGTTCGGCTGCGGACAAGATCAAGGAAGGCACTTCACCCTCCACGGGGAGCAAGTCACGTAACGGCGATGTTCATCCTGGTGGTCAGGAGGCTGCCGACGCGGCATGGGATAGCATCAAAGGTGTAGGTGAAACAAAACGCTATGAAGATCGACATGGCAATGTAACCGAGGTCAAGGATCTCGATGGTGGTGGTGTGGCTGACAGGCAAGCGAAAGGATGTGATGTATGACGACGGTCATCGGTAAACCATCGACCCTTGCATTGGAATACTGCATCACGGATGCCTCGAAGATGATGGGCTATTCACGGCTCTGGCTCGGCAATGCATCCCTGGGCAGTATTGAGGAGCTTGTCTATCTGGACGGCTATGTGATGGGCTGTCTGCAGGACTTGCGTCGAAAAGGCACTCTGCATGCACGTTACGCACACCTGCAGGGGCCTGCGTTGTTTCATGCGCTCGATGATGATCTGCGCCTGAGCGATCAATGCGCGGCAGCTGATTCTCGAGAGGACGCTTATTCCTATCTTCTTCAGTGCGGCACGTTGTTCGACGTTTATACGGTCTTCGCCTACCGCAACGAGACGGGTGCGTTCTGTGTGCTATGGCGTCTTGAATCGCCAGTTGAAGATTTGCCATATAGCGACCTGGCAGCGGCGACCCACGAAATTCACTTCGCTGAGTTCGCTGGCGAGCAGCTCGACGCGGTCATCGAGCAATTCGCGCAGGTGATAAATGCGACACCCAGTTGAATCGGCTGTCGCTTCCAGCACGATAAATCGGTCGATTGCGTCAGATTGCCTCAAGCCACCCGTCTTCCATGCATTCACTCACGTCGCTTCATACAACTAGTAGTAAGCGAGAAACGTCACGCACCTGACCGGTTATCGAGCTTTTTGCGGCACCACGTGTCGCATAAGCCTCAACATCAGTGCGCTCGCGACTTTCCTCGTCGTCTCCGCCACTCACCCCGCATGCAACACTTCCCACCGCACTCTCGATTCCCTCCGAACCTTTCGGATTTTTCTCATTGAATCGAACGTGCAGGCGTAGACAACATGGCGCGCCACCAGAACAGGGTGGCCGGGCGTGCAAACCCGAGACAGATGTTACTTACGCTTGCCAGCCGGCACCGTCCTGAAGCGGTGCCGGCTGGCAATCCGTCGGCCTTTATGGCGGGCGGTGCGTGGGGGTCTTCGGACCCGCCGGTCAATGGTAACTCTCTGTCCCGGTTTGCAACCCGCACCGTCCGCCACCCGCCTCCGCGCGGTGGCGCTGTCAAATACAGCCACGGAAGCCGACGCCATGACCACGCGCAAGAACCCACCGCTCCATGTTGTTGATGCCGTCAACGACAATGAAGACCCCACCTCCGATCTCAGCACCTTCCAGGGCTGCCTCACCCGCATCCGGGATGGCGAAGGCTCCGATGGCATGCTCTGGCCAGAAGAAAACCTGTCCGACGGCCGCAGACAGTCCCTGGCGCGGATCGACCGTGCGGCCGTGGCCATCCTCACGGCGGCGGAGATGCTGCATGCGGCCAACCGCTGCAAGACCATGGCCACGCCCCGCCGCCACCTCGATGAGGGCGTGGTGGAAGGGCTTTTCTTCGCCTGCCGCGAACTGGCCGAACTGGTGTGCCGCGAAATCAGGCCGTCCTGACGTCCTGGCGGGGCAAGCGGGGTCGTATAAACCCGCTGTCCCGGCCAGGGGCTGCCTGATACGCTGCGCCAGCGCGCCCCGTCGCGGGGCCTCAGGGATCGTGTGCCATGGCATCAGGGAATGTGTTGCGCCGAACCATCCTCGCCGCGGCCCTCGTGGTTCCGGTAGCGCTTCCTGCGCTGGCATGGGCCGCGCAGGAGGCCGAGACCACGCGTTTCGTACGGGAAGCGCGGCAGCTGGAAGCCGCTCCACTGCAGCCCGGTGCGCAGGACATGCGGCGGTGGCTGCTCAACTGGACGATGGAAACACCGGATTATCAGGTGATTATCTGCCCGGTCCTTGGGCTGCCCGAGACTGTGGATGAGGAGACCTCGATCGCTCCGGAAATACTCGCGCAGCAGATGTTCGGAAATCTGGCCTACCAGATCACGGAAGGCCGTGACGGCGACGAGGTGGATCGTCAGTTGGCCGGCGTGGAAAGTGCACTCAAGGCCTACGCGGTGTTTTTGAAGGCCGATCCCTCGTTGAAGATCCCGGGCGTGGATCATCTGGCCGCGTTGCAGAAGGCCGGCACCCTGCGCGCGCATGTGGCGGCGGTCCTTGAGGAAAAGTGCAGCGGCGATGCTCCCAGGGAAACCCTGAGACTGGACGCGGACGATGCAGCGCCGTCGGACCTCACGGTGTTTCTGGGCGATTTTCTGCGCGGCACCAGCGTGGTCTATCCGATGCAGGTGGGCCAGTGGCAGGCGGTAAATGAGCGCCGGTACGACGATGTACTGGGTGGCGCTTCGGTCCGCTTCGAGCGGCCGGGCGACAAAACCGGCTGGATCGACCTGTACTTCTATCCCGCCGGCCTGCAGGAGCCGGCCGAGCAACAGGCGATGGCCGAGGGCGAGCGCGAGGCGCTGCTGGACGCACGCAGGGAATTGATGGCCAGCGAACGGGGCATGTCCGCGCTGCAGCCGATGGTGGTACCGGTGGCCAGCCTGGGCGTTGGTGGACCGGCGCAGGTGGACGCGAACGCGCTGGACTTCAGCTACAGCAGCAAGGGCAAGGCGTACAGCTCGGTGATGATCTTTGCGGTTGACCGCATGTACGCCATCAAGCTGCGCTACAGCGTGGAGGCGGCGACAGCCAGCCGCCAGCAGGCGAGCCGGGAGGCAGAGGCCTTCTTCAGGACGATGCTGTCGGGCGTGCAGGTCACCAGCTTCGGAACCTGCGGCCGGGTACTTGCGGCGGATCAGCTGCGGCTGCGCGCCGGCTGCGTGGGCGTCGATCCGCTGCTGCCGGTGGTGGGGGAGGGCCAGCGTGAGCTGCGCTTCGAGTACCCCGCGCCCCATGGCGCTGCGGCGCGGTAGGGGGCGGGCAGCCATGCAGCCGGACGACAGGCGCCCTGGCTGCATTCCTGAATGCGTTCATCGGGCTTTGCCGATTCCGGCATCCCCGCCCCCTGCGCACCCGGTGCGACAACGTGTCGCAGCGATATCCGGCCACTTCCTGCGCTGGATCATTGTCAATGCCCTTCTTAAATGTTGCGTGACGGCCTAAAATTGAAAGGCTGACTCGACCCCACCTCACTGCCTGTCTCAACCGCAGGCGGGACCGGCTTTGGCCGGAGCGGGCAGGACGGGGAACGGCATTCCCTCGCAATTGGATCGACCGATGATTCCGTTGAAAACCCTTGGGCGCTGGTTGCGCCCGGGCCTGCTGCTGTCGTTGCTGGTGATGCTCACCGGTTGCGATGCAGTGGCCATCCTCAGTCCGAAGGGCCAGATCGGCCAGGATGAGAAGACCCTGCTGATCACGGCTACCGTGCTCATGCTGCTGGTCGTCATCCCGGTCATCATCATGACCCTGACCTTCGCGTGGAAGTATCGCGCCTCCAACACCAAGGCCCGCTACGAGCCGAAGTGGTCCCACTCGACGGCGATCGAGGTGGTGGTGTGGTCGATCCCCTGCATGATCGTGCTGGTCCTGGCGGTGCTGACCTGGCGGTCCTCGCACGCGCTTGACCCGTACAAGCCGCTGGAGTCGGACGTCAAGCCGGTCACCATCGAGGCGATCTCGCTGGACTGGAAGTGGCTGTTCATCTATCCGGAAGAGAAGGTTGCGGTCGTCAACGAGATCAAGTTCCCGGTCAACACCCCGCTGAACTTCAAGATCACGTCCGACACGGTGATGAATGCGTTCTTCATCCCGCACCTGGGCAGCATGATCTATTCGATGGCGGCGATGGAGACCAAGCTCCACCTGATCGCCAACGAAACCGGTGAATTCCCGGGCATGTCCTCGCACTACAGCGGCCTGGGCTTCGCCAAGATGCATTTCACCGCGTATTCGGTCACCGATGCCGAATACCGCCAGTGGCTGGACCAGGTCCGCGCCGGCACGGAAACGCTCGACAAGGCCACCTTCAAGGCCCTGGGCGAAGCGAAGAACTCCGAGTGGTACCCGGTCACCTACTACGGCACCGTGGAAGAAGGCCTGTTCAACTGGGTCCTCGCCAAGCACATGGGTGACAACAGGCACTACGGCATGAAGCATTCCCACGCGGGTGCTGCTGCGGCAGATGCGGCCAGCCATGAAGCGCACGAGGGGCACGCCCCGATGGACGCGCATGACTCCAAGGAATCCGGGAAGAACCTGGACGCCACCGAAGAACACGAACACGCTGGCCATGAAGGCCACATGGGTTCGGGAGAATGAACATGCTGGGAAAACTCTCTCTTGAGTCGATCCCCCACGATCCGATCGTGCTGACCACCCTGGTCGGCGCGGTGCTGGGTGGCCTGGGCGTCATGGCCCTGATCACCAAGTTCAAGCTGTGGGGCTATCTGTGGAAAGAGTGGTTCACTTCGGTGGACCACAAGAAGATCGGCGTGATGTACCTCATCGTCGCCTTCGTCATGCTGCTGCGCGGTTTCTCCGACGCCATCATGATGCGTACCCAGCAGGCCATCGCCGTCGGCGGGTCCGAGGGTTACCTGCCGCCGCACCACTACGACCAGATCTTCACCGCCCACGGCGTGATCATGATCTTCTTCGTGGCGATGCCGCTGATCACCGGCCTGATGAACCTGGCCGTACCGCTGCAGATCGGTGCGCGCGACGTCGCGTTCCCGTTCGTCAACTCGCTCAGCTTCTGGCTGTTCGTGTCCGGCGCGGTGCTGATCATGCTGTCGCTGTGGATCGGTGAATTCGCCGCCACCGGCTGGCTGGCCTTCCCACCATTGTCGGGTATCGAGTACAGCAACAATGTAGGTATGGACTACTACATATGGGGCCTACAGGTCGCGGGCCTGGGTACCACCCTGAGTGGTATCAACTTCTTCATTACCATCCTGAAGATGCGCACCCCGAGCATGAAGCTGATGCAGATGCCGGTGTTCACCTGGACTGCCCTGGTGACCAACGTGCTGATCGTCGCTGCCTTCCCGGTGCTGACCATCACCCTGGTGCTGCTGACCCTGGACCGTTACCTGGGTACGCACTTCTTCACCAATGATGGTGGCGGCAACGCCATGCTGTACATCAACCTGATCTGGATCTGGGGCCACCCGGAAGTCTATATCCTGGTCCTGCCGGCCTTCGGCGTGTTCTCCGAAGTCATCGCGACCTTCTCGCGCAAGGCGCTGTTCGGCTACAAGGGCATGGTCTACGCCACCGCCTGCATCGGCGTGCTGTCGTTCATCGTGTGGCTGCACCACTTCTTCACCATGGGCTCGGGTGCCAACGTCAATGCCTTCTTCGGCATCACGACGATGATCATCTCGATCCCCACCGGCGTGAAGATCTTCAACTGGCTGTTCACCATGTTCCGCGGTCGCGTGCAGTTCACCACGCCCGTGCTGTGGACCATCGGCTTCATGGTCACCTTCACCATCGGCGGCATGACCGGCGTGATGCTGGCGATCCCGGCCATCGACTTCGTGCTGCACAACAGCCTGTTCCTGATCGCCCACTTCCACAACGTCATCATCGGCGGCGTGGTGTTCGGCATGTTCGCCGGCATCACCTACTGGTGGCCGAAGATGTTCGGCTTCCGCCTGAACGAGTTCTGGGGCAAGTGCGCGTTCTGGTGCTGGTTCATCGGCTTCTACGTGACCTTCATGCCGATGTACGTGCTGGGCTTCATGGGCATGACCCGTCGCCTGCAGAGCACCGTCAACCCGGCCTACGAGCCGTTCCTGCTGGTTGCCGCCGTGGGCGCCTTCATCGTGGGTGCCGGCATCCTGTGCCAGATCATCCAGGTGGCCGTGTCCATCCGCGACCGCAAGAAGACCGCCGACCTGACCGGCGACCCGTGGGATGCCCGTACGCTGGAGTGGGAAACCTCTTCGCCGCCGGCCTTCTACAACTTCGGCACCCTGCCGGAAGTCACCGAACTGGACGATTTCTGGGAGCGCAAGCAGCGTGGTGAAGCCTGGCCGAAGCCGGCCAAGTACACCGACATCCACATGCCGCGCAACACCGGCACGGGCGTGGTGATCGGCGCCTTCAGCCTGGTGTTCGGTTTCGCGATGATCTGGCACATCTGGTGGCTGGCCATCATTGGCTTCGTCGGCATGATCGCCACGTTCATCTACCGCACCTTCGACCAGGACGTGGACTACTGGGTCCCGGCCGCCGAGGTGGAACGCATCGAGAACGAACACCGCAAGCACCTGGAATCCCAGGGCCTGGTGAAGTCGGAGCTGAAGGCATGAGCACCAATACCTCGACCCTGAGCCACGGGCACGCCGCGCAAGCGGCGGCCCATGGCCATGACGACCACGAGCACCACGACACCGGCGGCAACACCGTCTTCGGTTTCTGGGTGTACCTGATGAGCGACTGCCTCATCTTCGCCTCGCTGTTCGCCACCTACGTGGTGCTGGCTGGCGGCACCGACGGTGGCCCGGGTCCGAAGGACCTGTTCGAGCTGCCGTTCGTGGCGTGGGAAACCGCGCTGCTGCTGACCTCGTCGCTGACCTTCGGCCTGGGCATGATTGCCATGCACCGCAAGCAGGTCGGCCAGATGTTCCTGTGGCTGGCCGTCACCTGGCTGCTGGGCTTCGGCTTCATGTGCATGGAAGTCTATGAATTCCATCACCTGATCCATCAGGGCTATGGTCCGGACCGCAGTGCCTTCCTGTCGGCGTTCTTCGCCCTGGTCGGTACCCACGGCCTGCACGTCAGCGCCGGCCTGCTGTGGCTGCTGGTGATGTTCGTGCAGCTGAAGAAGTACGGCCTGACCCCGACCAACAAGACCCGCATGGCGTGCCTGAGCCTGTTCTGGCACTTCCTGGATCTCATCTGGATCGGCGTGTTCTCCGTCGTCTACCTCAATGGAGCGCTGTAATGGCACATGACAACCATGCACACGACCACGCAGCCGGTGGCGAGAGCCACGGCAGCGTCAAGTCCTACCTGATCGGCTTCGTGCTGGCGGTGGTGCTGACCGTCATCCCGTTCTGGGTGGTGATGTCCGGCGACTTCTCGCGCACTGTCAGCGGTGTGGTCATCGCGGTCACCGCGGTGCTGCAGATGCTGGTCCACCTGGTGTTCTTCCTGCACCTGGACCGGTCTTCGGAAAGCCGCTGGAACGTCAACGCTGCTGCCTTCACCGTCGTGGTGATCGGCATCATCGTGATCGGCACCCTGTGGGTCATGCACAACATGAACGTGCACATGATGCACTGACGTCTTCGCGACGTTGCCACACGCGAAAAGGCCGCCCTTCGGGGCGGCCTTTTTGTTTGCGTGGGGTGGGGCGTCCCGTGCGTTCGCCGGGCATGGCCCGGCGCTACCGGTTGGTGCGTGCGTTGGTAGCGCCGGCCGCTGGCCGGCAATCGCGCGCTTCGCCGGGCATGGCCCGGCGCTACCGGGGGATGGCGGGTGTGCGCTTCGCCGGGCATGGCCCGGCGAAACGGGTTGGGGCGAGCGCTGGTAGCGCCGGGCCATGCCCGGCGGCAGTAGATCCACGCCATGCGTGGATGCGCTTGGGGTCAGAGCCCTTTCCTGCGGAAAGGGATCCGACCCCGGCCATCTGCGGTAGTGCCGGCCGCTGGCCGGCAGCAGTAGATCCACGCCATGCGTGGATGCATCTGGGGTCAGAGCCCTTTCCTGCGGAAAGGGATCCGACCCCGGCTACTTCCCCCGCGTCACCCCACCTTGCGCAGGAACTCGTCCGGATCCATCGGCCGGCCCAGGTGGTACCCCTGCAACTGGTCACAGCCCAGCCCGCTCAGGTACTCCTGCTGCTCGCGCGTCTCCACGCCCTCGGCCACCACCTGCAGCTGCAGCGAGCGCCCCAGCGCCACGATCGACGACACGATTGCCGCGTCTTCGGCGTTCTGCTCCAGGTCGCGCACGAACGCGCGATCGATCTTCAGCTCGGTCGCCGGCATGCGCTTCAGGTACAACAGGCTGGAATAGCCCGTACCGAAATCATCGATGGAGATGTGCACGCCCATCGCGGTGAGGTCGTTGAGGATGGCCAGGCTGGCTTCCACGTCCTTCATCGCCGTGGTTTCGGTGATCTCCAGGGTCAGCCGTTCCGGCGCGATCGCATGGCGCGCCAGCACGTCGCGCACGTTGTCCACCAGCGAGGGCGAGGAGAACTGCAGCGGCGACAGGTTCACTGCCATCGTCCATTCCGGGTGGCCCGAATCGTGCCAGCTGCGCAGCTGCGCGCAGGCCTGGTCCAGCACCCAGTCGCCGATCGGCAGGATCAGCCCGCTGCGCTCGGCGATGGGGATGAACACATCCGGTGCCAGCATGCCCAACTCCGGGTGCTGCCAGCGCAGCAGCGCTTCGGCGCCCACGGCAGGCGTGCCGGCGGCGACGAACTTGGGCTGGTAGTGCAGGCGCAGCTCGCCCCGGTCGGCGGCGCGGCGCAGGTCCTGCAGCAGCCGCAGCTGGCGGTTGGCGCTGACCTGCATCGACGGGGTGAAGAACGTATAGCCGTTCCGGCCGGCATCCTTGGTGTGGTACATCGCCGCGTCGGCGTGTGCCATCAGTTCGCGTTCGGTGGCGCCGTCGTCGGGGTACAGGGCGATGCCGAGGCTGGCGCTGACCTGCAGCTCGGCGGCGTCGATCAGGAACGGCTCGGCCACCGCCGCGATGATGCGCTCGGCCACCACCACCGCATCGTCCGGCTCATCCACGGCCAGCACGATCACGAACTCGTCGCCGCCCAGCCGGGCGAAGGTGTCCTGCGGGCGCAGCAGGCCGCTGACCCGCTCGCTCATGCGCACCAGCAGGCGGTCGCCCAGCTGGTGGCCATAGGCATCGTTGACCGCCTTGAAGCCGTCCAGATCGCAGAACATCACCGCCAGGCCGTGGTTGCGGCGGCGTGCCTTCTCGATGGACTGCTCGATGCGATCCTGCAGCAGCATGCGGTTGGGCAGCTGGGTCAGCGGGTCATGCAGGGCCGCCTGCAGCAGCTTGTCGTTGGCCTTTTCCAGCGATTCGGCCAGCAGGCCGGTGCGCTCGCGCATCTGCCGGTCGAACAGCGAGGCGACCAGCGCGATGCCGATGGTGCCCAGGGTGGTGACGATGACCAGTATCGCCAGCCAGCGGCTGTCGATGCCGCCGTCGATCACGGCGCCACAGAGGCTGCCATCGGGGAAGCGGGCGGCGGCCATGCCGGTGTAGTGCATGCCGACGATGGCCAGGCCCATCACCAGCGAGGCCAGCAGGCGCAGGCGCAGGGTGCGCTCGCCCTCCTTGCGCAGGCGGAAGGCGATCCACAGCGCCGCACCCGCGGCACCGATGGCGATCAGGATCGAGGCGGCAAACCACAGCGGGTCGTAATTGATGCCCGGCTGCATGCGCATCGCGGCCATGCCCAGGTAGTGCATGGTGGCGATGCCCAGCCCCATCAGCACTGCACCGGCCAGCAGGCGGCGGCGCGGCAGCTGCGGGCGCGAGACCAGCCACAGAGCGTAGGCCGAGGCGCAGACCGACACCGCCAGCGAGTACAGGGTGATGGCCAGGTCGAAGCCGATGGGGATCGGCAGGTTGAACGCCAGCATGCCCACGAAGTGCATGGACCAGATGCCCAGGCCCATGGCCGTGGCGCCGCCGGCCAGCCACCAGCGCGCCACCCGGCCCCCGGTCGTGGCCAGGCGCCCGGCCATGTCCAGGGCGGTATAGGACGCCAGGATGGCGACCAGCAGCGAAAAAACAACCAGACTCTGGCTGTAGGTGCCAGTCATTGAGGGTCCTTCGGGGGGCGTGGAGGGGGCGCGGCGGCGCGGACTATAGCGGCTGCGTGGAGCGCAACCTTAGAGCATTAAAGTGTGATGTTCATCTCATATTCGAGAATGTCATGACCGGGCCGCCCTCATGCCCGAGGTCGCAGCGCCTGCGACTGGCCTCGGCTATCCTCCTTCACCTCCCCGCACCGAAGCCCTGCCCCATGGCCAAAGCCCGCCTCACTGCCTACGTCTGCAACGAATGCGGCGCCGAGTACAGCAAGTGGCAGGGCCAGTGCACCGAGTGCAACGCCTGGAATTCACTGTCGGAAATCGTGCTGGAGAGCGCGGCGGCGGCCAAGGCGCCTGCGTCGCGCCGGGCCGGCTGGGCCGGCAAGATCGATCCGCCGAAGATCACCGCGCTGAAGGATGTCGAGCAGACCGAGCACCGCCGGGTCAGCACCGGCATCGGTGAGTTCGACCGCGTCCTGGGCGGCGGCCTGGTCGAAGGCGCGGTGGTGCTGGTCGGCGGCGACCCGGGCATCGGCAAATCCACCCTGCTGCTGCAGGCGGTGGCCAAGATGGCGGCCGTGCTGCCGGTGCTGTATGTCACCGGCGAAGAGTCGCTGGCCCAGGTGGCCGGGCGTGCGCACCGGCTGGAACTGCCGCTGGACGGTGTGAACGCGCTGGCCGAGACCGGCGTCGAGTCGATCCTGCAGCATGCGTCCAAGGCCGGGCCGCGGCTGATCGTGGCCGACTCGGTGCAGACGCTGTGGACCGAAACCCTCACCGCCGCCCCCGGCTCGGTCAGCCAGGTACGCGAGAGTGCCGCGCGGCTGGTGCGCTTTGCCAAGGAAACCGGCACTGCCGTGTTCCTGGTCGGCCACGTGACCAAGGAAGGCGGCATCGCCGGCCCGCGCGTGCTCGAACACATGGTCGACGCCGTGCTGTATTTCGAAGGCGAGAGCGGCAGCCGCTTCCGCCTGCTGCGTGCGTTCAAGAACCGCTTCGGCGCGGTCAACGAACTGGGCGTGTTCGCCATGGGCGACAAGGGCCTGAAGGAAGTCTCCAACCCGTCGGCCATTTTCCTGTCCGGTGCCAGTACCCATCAGCCAGGCAGCTGCGTGATGGTCACCCGCGAGGGCACGCGGCCGCTGCTGGTGGAAGTGCAGGCGCTGGTCGATGCCTCGCCGCTGTCCAACCCGCGCCGTGTCGCAGTCGGCCTGGAACAGAACCGACTGGCCATGTTGCTGGCGGTGCTGCACCGTCATGGCGGCGTGCTGGTGGGCGACCAGGACGTGTTCGTCAATGTCGTGGGTGGCATCCGCGTGCAGGAGACGGCCGCCGATCTGCCGGTACTGCTGGCCGTACTGTCGTCGCTGCAGGACCGGCCGCTGGCGGAGAAGACGATTGCCTTCGGCGAGGTCGGCCTGTCCGGCGAGATCCGCCCGGTACCCAATGGCGAAGACCGCCTGCGCGAGGCCGCCACCCATGGCTTCAAGCGCGCCATCGTGCCCAAGGCCAATGCGCCCAAGGGCGGCACGGTGAAGGGCATGGAAGTGATCGCGGTCGAGCGCCTGTCCGAGGCCATCGACGCAGCGTGACAACTGTCCTGTAGAGCCGAGCCCATGCTCGGCTGCTTTTCCGCCAACGGCAGCCGAGCATGGGCTCGGCTCTACAAAGGGCCAACGGCAGCCGAGCATGGGCTCGGCTCTACACGCTTCCGATGCAGTAACGGTCAGCTTCACTGTGCTAGTTTTCCCGCTCGACGACGGCGCCCCGTGGCGCCTTGTGTGGCAAGGAGTAACCGATTTCATGCAGGACCCGACGCTCAGCACCCCCGCCGCCGAAATCCGTCGCGCAGGGGTCGATCTCAATGGACTGATGACGGTGCTGGGCAAGCACCTGTATTCCACCCCGATGGTGGCCCTGCGCGAGCTGGTGCAGAACGCGCACGATTCGATCATCCGCCGCCGCCTTGAACAGCCGGGCATCGAGCTGCCTTCGCGTATTGAGGTGCGGGTGGATGCCGCCGCCGGCGTGCTGCGCATCATCGATACCGGTGCCGGCCTGACCCGCCAGGAAATCCACGATTACCTGGCAACCGTCGGTGTCGGCTACACCCGTGGCCTGCGCCAGGGCGGTGATGACCAGGACGGCCTGATCGGCATGTTCGGCCTGGGCTTCCTCTCGGCCTTCGTGCTGGCGCGCCGGGTGAGCGTGCGCACCACGTCCTACCAGACCCCGGAGCTGGGCCACCTGTATGTGTCCAGCAACGCCGAGCAGTACACGGTGAGCGAAGTGCCGGCGCGCGCCGTCGGCACGGAAGTGGAGCTGGAACTGCACCCGGATTTCCTGCCGCTGGCCAACGAGGCGCGCCTGTACGAGGTGCTGGGCCGGTACTGCGCGCTGCTGTCCGAACCGATCTTCATCGGTGCGGCCGCCGAAGCCCTCAACCCCGAGCCGCCGCCGTGGCGCGGGCAGGGCGACGTGGCACTGCATCCGGTGCAGGCGCGCCGCCAGGCACTGCAGTTCGCTGCGCGGTTCGAGCATGACTTCGAACCCATCGTGACCCTGCCGCTGCGCGCCGACGCCGACAGCGATGCCACCGGCATGCTGTGGGTGCAGGATGGCGCGACCTACGGCACCAGCGACAACCGCAACCTGTCCGTGTTCGTGCGCGGCATGCTGCTGGATGACGATGCGCGTGACCTGCTGCCGCCGTGGGCGGGCTTCATCGGCGGGGTGATCGAGTCCTCGCGCCTGACCCCGACCGCCAGCCGCGAGGACCTGCAGCGCGACGACCAGTACCGCGCCGTGCAGCATGCGCTGCTGGAAGCGCTGATCGACGGCCTGGCCGAGGTCGCGCGGCAGCAGCCCGAAGCCTGGCGACGCGTGCTGGCTCGCCACAACGAAGCACTGCTCGGTGCGGCGCTGTGCGATGAGCGCCTGTTCGAGCTGCTGCTGGAGCACGTGCGCGTGCCGACCTCGCAGGGTGACCTGCCGGCCAGCGCGCTGCCGTCGCGCGGCGCCGTGCATGTGATCCTCGACAACGGCGGCGGCTTCGAGGAAATGCTGTTCCGTGCGATGGGCGTGCCGGTCGCGCACGGCCACCGCTATGCGGTGGTGCCGTTCCTGCGCCGCTGGACCCAGGCGAAGGGCCTGCGCCTTGTTGAACTGGGCACCGAGCAGGGCAACCGCGCGCTGTTCCGCGCCGATGACAGCTTGGATGCCGCGCAGCTGGCATGGCTGGGCGAACACCTGGGCGATGGTGAGCAGCTGTTGCCGGCGCGTTTCAGCCCCGAAGCACTGCCGGTGGTGGTCGTGCCCGACCGCGAGGCCGAACTGAAGCAGCGCCTGGAGGATGACGAGAACGACAAGCGCGTGTCGATGGCGGCATTGCGGCTGGCCCGCCAGTTCACCGCCCGCATCGAGTCGCGCGCACCGTCGCGGCTGTACCTCAACCTCGACAACCCGGCCGTGCAGGCCTTGCTGCAGGCACAGCGCGAGGGGCATGCGCAGGCGCCGGCGGCCGCGCGCCTGCTGCGCTCGCTGAAGATCATCGTCTCTGCCCAGGGGCGCCCGCTGGCCCGTGGCGCCGCAACGCCCGGCCCGGACCTCAATGGCGCCTTCAGCGAAATCGCCGCGGCCCTGCAGCAGATGCTGCGCTGAGCATTCCACACACTTTCTCTCATCCAGCCTCACGCTAGACAGGAGCACCAACCCCCATGGATATCTGGAACTGGGTCGAAAAGCTGCAGGAAGACCTGCGCCAGGCAGGCCAGGCGCAGAACGCGCACCTGCTGACCCGCCTTGCCGACGAAGTCAGTGAACTGCAGGTCGACCGCGTCGATGCGCTGCTGCCCGAGGCGCGTGCGCTGGGCAAGGCGCTGGACAACCCCTGGGTCGACGTCTATGTCGGCCACTGGGCCCTGCGCAATCGCGTGGGCAACCGCGTCGAAGGCGAGAGCGCACTGGGCGAAGCCGTCTCGCTGTTCGAGCGCGCGCACCGCGAAGACACCCTGGAGTGCCCGCAGTCGATCTGCGTGACCCAGGACCTGGCCGCCTGCTACGGCAACATCGACGGCCCGGGCTGGGTGCCCGAGCGCATCGAAGTGTGCGATGAAACGCTGGCGCGCATCGATCCGACCTGGGCCTGCTTCCAGTGCCTGAGCTGCGAAAAGGCCGATGCCCTGCTCGATGACGGCCGTGCGCAGGATGCACTGGATTATCTGAAGGTGCAGGCTGATGCGGTGGAAGCGCGCGGCAAGGAAGTGTTCGACAGCTTCCCGGAAATGCAGATCAAGATCCTGCTGGCCAGCGGCCGCGCCGAGGAGGCGATGGTGCTGATCGAGCAGCGCGAAGCCGAAGTGGCCGCCGCCGGCGAATACGAACCGGCCAACTGCACGGTGCCGCGCCGCCTGTCGCGCGCCTGGGCGCTGGCCCAGCTGGGCCGCGACGAAGAGGCGCTGCAGCAGCTGGTGCCGTGGAGCGAACTGACCCCGAACACCTGGCGGCTGTGGGCCACGACGGTGGCGCTGCTGTGCAGCCGCGACCCGGCCCGCAACACCTGGAACCTGGGCACGCGTTTCAACACCATCATCGAGCACTTCGCCAGCGTCGGCGCGCACCGCCTGGTGATCGAGCTGGCGGCACTGAGCCTGGAACTGGCCCTGCAGCGCGGCGCGCGCTGGGTGGCACAGCGCCAGCTCGGCCTGGCCCGTACCCATCTGGCGCAGCTGCGCCAGGATCGGGGTGCCAGCGAGCGCGTGGCCGGCCTGGCCGCACGCATCGACGCACTGCCCGACGTGGAACCGCTGCCGGTGCCGGCGACCGAACTGCTGGCCTGGCTGGAAGCGCGCGGCGAGCAGGACCAGTCGCGCGATCCCGAGCGCGAGGCGCAGTGGCTGCTGCAGGCGCACGCGCAGTGCCCCGACGACGAAGCGCTGGCCGAGGTGGCCGCATCGGCGCTCAATGCCTGTGGTGCGCAGGCCGAGGCGCGCGCGCTGCTGTGGGACTTCGTGCGTGCCCATGCCCATGAAGATGGTGCGGCGGCCTACACCCTGATGCGCTGGCTGACCGAGCAGGGCGACGACGATGGCCTGCGCCGCCTGGCTGACACGTATCGCGGCAGCGTGCCGGTGTTCGCGCACTGGTGCGAGGTGCAGCGCGCACGCCGCGTGTCCGACTGGCCTGCGCTGGAGCAGGCCGCGCAGGCGCTGCTGGCGCTGTCGCCGGGTTCGCACGGTGCACGTGGCACGCTGGCCCGCATGTACATGGAAACCGGCCGCTTCACCGATGCACAGGCCTGCTACGCGCAGCTGGTGGAGACGCTGGAAGATGCCAACGCCGCGCACTGGGACCACATGAGCGCGGCCAGTGCCGCAGGCGACTGGGAGGCGGTGCGCCGCTCGGCTGCTGCCATTGGCATGGAGCTGACCAGCCAGGACGGCGTGGTCGAGGAACCGTGGGGCTGGGTGATCATCCGCAGCCTGGAACAGGGCGAGCCGATGGAGTACTACGCGCGACGCACCGGCCCGGTGACCGCGCGCATCGTCGAGAACGCACCGGCCAACCGTGCCCAGCAGGTGGGCGACTGGGTGGTGTTCGATGCCGCGCTGGTGCATCCGGCGCCGGAGGAAGAAGAGCAGCGTCAGCACTTCATTCCGACCTATGCGCAGGTGCACGTTCTGGAGCGCGGCGGCTTCGAGCGCAGCTGGCTGGTCGACGGCGCGCACCCGGGCGAGGAGGCCTGGAATGCGTTCGTGGAAGGCGCCGAAGCGCAGGGCTGGCAGGTCTGGGCGCACAGCCGCCCCGACTACACCGTGACCGATCCGGATGCGGAGGAGGGCACCTTGCCGGGCCTGCTGTTCACCGTGGCCCAGCCGCAGGGGCATGCGCCGCTGGCGCTGCATCGCTACCTGCAGCAGTCCACCGCCGGCTGGTCGCACCCGCAGTGCTGGCTGCGCCTGGCTGAAGCCTGTGACCAGGAACGGCAGCCGCACCTGGATGTGATCGAGCGGTACGGCCTCTAAAGGTAGTGCCGGCCGCTGGCCGGCAACCCAGCGCAAATGCGGTAGCGCCGGGCCATGCCCGGCGTCCCCAGCAATTCCGGTAGCGCCGGGCCATGCCCGGCGTCCCCAGCAATTCCGGTAGCGCCGGGCCATGCCCGGCGTCCCCACTTCAAGGAGAGAACCATGCGGAACACACGGATGTTGATGATCGCCAGCCTGCTGCTGGCGCCGGCCGCGTACGCTGCACCGGCCTGCGAGGATGCAGCGGGCGTGGCCCGTGCGTTCTTCGAGGCCACCTCCGGTGACGACGGCCGCGTGCTGGACGCGCCGGCGGCCCTGGTCAGCCCGGCCTTCGCCAAGGCGCTGCGCGAGGAGCGTGCCTGCCAGGTGCGCGAGGAGGGCATCTGCACGATCGATTCGGACCCCTGGCTGGATGGCCAGGACGGCGAGATCGACAGCGCCGTGCGCTACGGCTGGAAGCCCGTCTCGGCCACGGCCGGCGAGGTCACGCTGAGCTACTCGGTGTGGAAGAGCGCCCACCTCACCCGCCTGCCGATGGTCCGCCACGGCAAGGGCTGCTGGCAGGTGGACGACGTGATCACCAACGGCGGCCAGTCGGTGCGGAAGATCCTCGCCCAGCCCGTGCCCTGAAGGTAGTGCCGGCCGCTGGCCGGGCAGCGCCGATGGCCCATGGGGCTGCCGCATCCGGCGGATTGATGTAGAGCCGAGCCCATGCTCGGCTCACGCGGCAAAGCAGCCGAGCATGGGCTCGGCTCTACACGCCCAGCCTGTCGGTCGGTACGCCTTTACCGCGTATGCCCGAACACCAGTTCGATCACGAACTGGCTGCCGAAGAACGCCAGCAGCAGCAACAGCATCGCCGACAGCGTCCAGTGCACCGCCTTCACCCCGCGCCAGCCGTAGCGGCGGCGGCCGATCAGCAGCACGCCGAACACGATCCACGACAGCACGCTGAGCACGGTCTTGTGCACCAGCTTCTGCGCCAGCAGGTCATCGACGAACAGCACGCCGGTGACCAGGGTGAGGGTGAGCAGGGCGAAGCCCACGGTGATGACCCGGAACAGCAGTGCTTCCAGGTCGGCCAGCGGCGGCAGCGCACGCAGCCACGGGCGGAATTCACGGCGGCGCAGCGCACGTTCCTGCAGCCACAGCATGATCGCCAGCAGGGCGGCGATGCTCAGCGTGGCGTAGGCCAGCAGGGCCAGCCAGGCGTGGCTGGCCAGGCGCCAGCCCAGCAGCTTGCTCGGTTCGTGGCCATAGCCGTGGTAGACCGCCAGCAGCAGCGCCGCCAGCGGGAACACCACCACGCCCAGCGCCGACATGCGCCCGCGCGCGCCCACCAGCGAGGTCAGCCAGGCCATGCCCAGGCCGACCAGCGACAGCGCGGCGAAGAAATGCATGTCCGGGCCGCCGGTCGTGCGCATCGCCACCAGCACGTGGTAACCGCCGTGCAGCAGCATGGCCGGCAGTGCGGGCCACAGCCAGGCGGGCGAGCCGACGGCACCATCGCGGCCAAGCGCACGCACCAGCAGGGCGCTGGCGGCCAGATAGAGCAGGGCGGCGATGAGAACGATTAACATCGTTGCAGTTTCGCATACCCCCGGGATGCTGGCGACGGCCCCGTGGTCGCAGCCCGGCAGGGTGGACGGACCCGCTATACTGTATGCCTTATTGTCCCCCGCTTTCAGACAGGTTGCGCCGCATGTTCGAGTCCCTGACCCAGCGCCTTTCCGGCACCATCGAGCGCCTGCGTGGCCGTGGCCGCCTGACCGAGGAGAACATCCGCGAGGCAACCCGCGAAGTGCGCATCGCGCTGCTCGAGGCCGACGTCGCGCTGCCGGTGGTGCAGGCCCTGATCGAGCGCATCAAGGTGCGTGCGGTCGGCCAGGAAGTGCTGAAGTCGCTGACCCCGGGCCAGGCCCTCATCAAGGTCGTGCGCGACGAGCTGACCGCGGTGATGGGCGCCGAAGCCAGCGACCTGAACCTCAATGTTCCCGCCCCGGCCATCATCCTGATGGCAGGCCTGCAGGGCGCCGGCAAGACCACCACGGTGGGCAAGCTGGCCAAGCACCTGAAGGAAAAGCGCAAGAAGAAGGTGATGGTGGTCTCGGCCGACGTCTACCGTCCGGCCGCGATCGAGCAGCTGAAGACCCTGGCCGAGCAGGTCGGCGTGCTGTTCTTCCCGTCCAGCGCCGACCAGAAGCCGGAAGCCATCGTGCGCGCGGCCATCGACGATGCACGCAGGTCGTTCGTCGACGTGCTGCTGGTCGATACCGCCGGCCGCTTGGCCATCGACGAAGCGATGATGGCCGAGATCAAGGCCCTGCACGCAGCGGTCAACCCGGCTGAAACCCTGTTCGTGGTCGACGCCATGACCGGCCAGGACGCGGCCAACACCGCCAAGGCCTTCGGCGATGCGCTGCCGCTGACCGGCGTGGTGCTGACCAAGACCGACGGTGACGCCCGTGGCGGTGCCGCGCTGAGCGTGCGCTACATCACCGGCAAGCCGATCAAGTTCGTCGGTGTCAGCGAAAAGCCGGAAGGCCTGGACGTGTTCCACCCGGACCGTATCGCCAGCCGCATTCTGGACATGGGCGACGTGCTGTCGCTGGTCGAGCAGGTCGAGCAGCAGGTCGACAAGGACAAGGCCGCCAAGCTGGCCGAGAAGGTGGCCAAGGGCAAGAAGTTCGACCTGAACGACATGCGCGACCAGCTCGAGCAGATGCAGAACATGGGCGGCATCGGCGGCCTGATGGACAAGCTGCCGGGCCTGGGCAACATCCCCGAGCACCTGAAGCAGCAGGTCAGCCAGGGCAAGGAAGTGCCGCGCATGATCGCCATCATCAGCTCGATGACCAAGAAGGAGCGGCGCAACCCGAACCTGCTCAACGGCTCGCGCCGCGCGCGCATCGCCAGGGGCTCGGGCGTGACCCCGGCCGACGTCAACAAGCTCATGAAGCAGTACATGCAGATGGAGAAGATGATGAGCAAGATGGCCGGCGGTGGCATGAAGGGCATGATGCGCAGCATGAAGGGCATGATGGGTGCCATGGGCGGCCGCGGCCTGCCGTTCCGTTGATGCCGGAGGGCGGGGCGGGTGTCGGAATCGGCACTTGCGTCGCCTTGGCTGTATTGATTGACTACGTACTGCATCTGACAAGGGAATGCTGATGAACAAGTCGATCATGGTGATGGCGCTGGCCTTGGCGCTGGTTGCCTGCAAGGACGACACCTCGATGTCGCAGAAGGCCGGCAGCGCCATCAGCGGCACCGCCGCCGATTTCGTGGCCGGTCTGGGCGAAGGCGTGGACAAGAAGATGAACGTGACGCTGCAGGTCGATCCGGGCCTGGCCGCGCACGGGCTCACGGTCACCTTGGGCAAGAGCCGTGGCATGGGCTCCAAGGAAGCGGCGGTGTACGTCGTGGCTGACAAGGCATTCAAGGGCAAGCTGGTGGCACGCGCGCTGGACGGCGAGGGTGCCGAGATCGGTCGTGCCAGTGCCGAAGAGGAATTCGCGGCCGACGACGCGCGCTATGTGACCTTCCAGTTCAACGAGGAAATGGACAGCCAGCTGGTCCGCACCTACGCGGTGTCGGCACGCTGAGCCGCGCGCCCGTAGCGTCGAGCTTGCTCGACTGCGGCAGGCGCACGACAGTCGAGCAAGCTCGACTCTACCCCTCTGATGCGCGCACCATGGGGGCCTGTCCGAAACGATAGGCCCCATGCAGATGTCTGCTGTTACTTCCCGCGCCGAGGCGTTCTGCCAGCGCTTCGGCGTTTCCGTACCGATCCTGCTGGCGCCGATGGCCGGTGCCTGTCCGGCGCCGCTGTCGGCCGCGCTGGCCAATGCCGGCAGCATGGGCGCGATGGGTGCGGTGCTGTCACCGGCCGCCGATATCGGCCGCTGGATGGACGATTTCCGCGCCGCGTCCGCAGGCCCGGCACAGGTGAACCTGTGGCTGCCGGATCCGTCGCCCGGCCGTGACGTCACTGCCGAAGCGGCCAGCCGTGCCTTCCTCGCGCAGTGGGGGCCGGAGGTGCCTGCCAGTGCCGCCGACGCCACTCCGGCCGATTTCGACGAACAGTTCGCGGCGCTGCTGGCTGCGCGCCCGGCCGTGGCCTCGACCATCATGGGCGTGCTGTCGCCGCGCCACGTGCAGCAGTTGAAGGACGCCGGCATTGCCTGGATCGCCTGCGCGACCACGCTGGCCGAAGCGCGCGCTGCGCAGGACGCGGGTGCTGACGCGGTGGTGGCGCAGGGCGCCGAAGCCGGTGGCCATCGTGGCGCGTTTGATCCCAGCCTGGCCGAGCGCCAGCTGGTAGGCCTGTTCGCGCTGCTGCCCCGCCTGGCCGACCACCTGCAGATACCGGTGATTGCCGCCGGTGGCATTGCCGATGGGCGCGGCATCGCGGCCGCACTGACCCTCGGCGCCAGCGCAGTGCAGATCGGCACCGCTTTCCTGCGCACGCCGGAAGCGGCGATTGCTTCGGCGTGGGCGGACGGGCTGGCCGCGAGCGAACCCGAAGACATCTGGCCGACCCGCGCCTTCAGTGGCCGCCTCGGTCGTGGCCTGGCCACGCCGTATGTGCGCGCCGCTGCCGCAGAGGGCGCTCCGGCGCCGCGCCCGTATCCGGTGCAGCGCGGCCTGACCGCGCCGATGCGCAAGCAGGCGGCGCAGGAAAACCGCCTGGCCGCGATGCAGGCCTGGGCAGGGCAGTCGGCATGGATGGCACCGGCGCAACCGGCTGCCGATGTGCTGCGCGGCATGTGGCAACAGGCGCAGGCCCTGCTGCGATGACGGTGTTCTGCAATGGCCGGCCGGCGCAGGTGGAGGATCTGCTGCCGGCCCTGGTCAACTATGGCCACTTCACCTCGATGCAGGTGCGTGGCCACGCCGTGCAGGGGCTGGCGCTGCACCTGGCGCGGCTGTCGCAGGCGACGTCTGAACTGTTCGGCAGTGCGCTGGATGTCGTGCAGGTGCAGGCGTGGATGGCGCAGGCGCTGCAGCAGGCAGGGCAGGGCGATGCCTCGCTGCGGGTGACGGTGTATTCGCGCCACTTCGATTTCCGCAATCCGCTGGCGGCCGTGCCGGTGGACGTACTGGTGGCGGTGTCCGCGCCGGTGGCGCTGGTCGCGCCGAAGCGGGTGCGCAGCGTGGCGTGGCAGCGCGAACTGCCGCAGATCAAGCATGTGGGCACGTTCGGCCTGTTTGCCGAGCGCCGGGCGGCGATGGCCGCGGGCTTCGACGATGTGCTGTTCGTGTCGGCCGCAGGCGAAATCAGCGAGGGCAGCACCTGGAACCTGGCGCTGCACGACGGTGAACGCCTGCTCTGGCCGCAGGCCCCGGCCCTGCGCGGAACGGCCGAGGCGCTGCTGCAGCGGCACTGGCCGGGTGCCCAGGCCACGCAGCCGCTGCGGCTGGCCGAACTGGCCGGTGTGAAGGCGGCCTTTGCCTGCAATGCCAGTGGCCTGTGGGCGCTGGACGCCATCGACGCGCAGGTTCTGCCGGGGTCGCAGGCGCTGGCTGAACAGGGCAGGGCGGTGCTGGCGGGCGTGGGTTGGGATCGCCTGGGCTGAGTGCCCCGCCGGGCACGGCCCGGCGCTACCGTGAAGGCGGGCCAGCCATGGGGTTGGCTCGGCCGCGCTCTGCCGCTATAATCGCCCGCTTACCTCGCCATCCTGGCGACTGGGCAATAGGAAAAACACCATGGTCAAGATTCGACTGACCCGCGGCGGCGCCAAGAAGCGTCCGTTCTACCACATCATCGTGACCGACGTGCGCAGCGCGCGCGACGGCCGCAACATCGAGCGCGTTGGTTTCTACAACCCGGTCGCCCAGGGCGGCGAGAAGCGCATCGAGCTGGACCTGGCCCGCGTTGACCATTGGGTCAAGAACGGCGCCCAGCCGACCGAAAAGGTCCGCAACCTGATCAAGGAAGCGGCCAAGTCCCAGGCCGCTGCGGCCTGAGTCTGAAGGGCCACGCTTCGGCGTGGCCCTCTCGGTTGACGAAGATGAAAGATATCGAGCGCCGCATCCTGCTGGGCAGGGTTGTCGGCGCTTTTGGTGTGCGCGGCGAAATCAAGCTCGAGTCCTGGACCGAGCCTCGTTCCGCCATTTTCCGTTACCAGCCGTGGATCCTGCGCAGCCCCAACGGGCAGGAATCGACGCTTGAAGGCGCTCGGGGCCGTGACAGCGGCAAGCACCTGGTCGCCCGGTTCCCCGGCGTCGAGGACCGCGATGTCGTCGAAGCCATGCACGGCACCGAGGTCTACGTGGCCCGCAGTGCGCTGCCGCCGCCGAAGCCCGACGAGTATTACTGGGTCGACCTGGAAGGCCTGGATGTGAAGACCACCGAGGGCGTTGCCCTGGGCCAGGTCTCGCACCTGTTCAGCACCGGCGCCAATGATGTGGTCGTGGTCCGTGGCGACCGCGAGCGGATGATTCCGTTCGTGCAGCCGGACTTCGTCAAGTCGGTCGACTTCGAGGCCAACCTGGTCGTGGTCGATTGGGATCCCGAGTTCTGAGTGTGAGCATGCGGTTCGACGTCATCACCCTGTTCCCCGAGTTCCTCGCCCAGTCCGCTGGGCTGGGTGTGGTCGGGCGCGCGCAGGACAAGGGTCTTTTCAGCCTGCACGGCTGGAACCCCCGTGATTACGCCGAAGGCAACTACCGCCGGGTGGACGATCGTCCGTTCGGCGGTGGCCCGGGCATGGTGATGCTGATCGAGCCTTTGCAGGCCTGCCTGCAGGCGATCCGCGACGCCGACCCGACCCCGGCGCGGGTGATCTACCTCAGCCCGCAGGGCGCGCCGCTGACCCAGGCCAAGGTGCGGGAACTGGCGGCATTGCCGCGCATGATCCTGCTCTGCGGCCGTTACGAAGGCATCGACGAGCGCTTCCTGGAAGCCAACGTCGACGAGGAGATTTCCCTCGGCGATTACGTGCTGTCCGGTGGTGAACTGGGTGCGGCGGTCATCATCGATGCCGTGGCCCGCCTGCAGGAAGGTGCCCTGAACGACGCCGAATCGGCGGCCCAGGACAGCTTCGAAGGTGAACTGGGCCTGCTCGACTGCCCGCATTACAGCCAGCCGGCCCAGCACCCGCTGGGTGACGTGCCGGATGTGCTGCGCTCGGGCAACCACGCGGCCATCGCCGCCTGGCGCCGCCAGCAGTCGCTGCTGCGGACCGCCGAGCGGCGCCCGGACCTGCTGGATGAACAGGCGCTGGGCAAGGCCGACCGCAAGCTGCTGGACCAGGCCCGCCAGGCCCAGAAACAGAAGGCCAGCCCCTAGCGCAGGGCTGGCTTTATCGGCTATCATGGCCAATTCCCGCCAGCCCCGGCTGGCGCGCGCAGTACCCACAACAAACGTGCAGCACAGTTCCGTGACTGCATGAGCCTACGTTGTCGACACGACACGCCCACCCGAACAAGAATCGGTGTAACCCATGAGCAAGCTGAACAAGTCCATCGTCGCGGAATTCGAATCCGCCCAGATCACCCGCGAACTGCCGAAGTTCAGCCAGGGCGACACCGTTGTCGTCAACGTGAAGGTGAAGGAAGGTACCCGCGAGCGCGTGCAGGCCTATGAAGGCGTTGTCATCGCGACCAAGAACGGCGGCCTGAACTCCTCGTTCACCGTCCGCAAGATTTCGCACGGCTACGGCGTCGAGCGCGTCTTCCAGACCCACAGCGCCATCATCGACTCGGTCGAAGTGAAGCGTCGTGGTAAGGTCCGCGCCGGCAAGCTGTACTACCTGCGTGGCCTGGAAGGCAAGGCTGCCCGCATCAAGGAAGATCTGGCTGCTGCTGCTGCCGCCAAGGCTGCACGTCTGGCCGAAAAGGCCTGATAAACAACTTCGGTTGTTGCCGCGAGGGCCGCCTTCGGGCGGCCGTTTGCGTTTGTGCATCCGCCGGCGCTATGGTCGCGGCATGAGCACAGCCGAACAGCGTTACCCGCCCAAGGTGCAGGCTGCCCTGCGCCATCTCGACGCCGCAGGCGTGCAGCGTCGGCACTCGGCGCCGCCGCTGCATCGCCTGTTGTGGCGCATGGGTTTCAACGCGCCACCGCCGATCCTGGCCAGCGTGGCATCCAACGCACTGCTGATGGGTACCTGGTTCACCGTGGGCTGGGGCGTGTTGATGTGGTTGCTGGTCTGGCGCAACACCCACATGCCGGCAGGGGGCGCGGTGTTCAGCGCGCTGCTGGCCGGCGTGCTTTTCGGCCTGCTGATGGCCGTCGTGATGCGCGTCATGCGCGTGCGCCGTGGCCTGCCGTTGTGGCGCGACCTGCCGGCTGCGCCAACCCGCTGACCCCGGACCACGGAGCGCTGCGCGATGCCCACCAAGCAAGCTGCCGCCGCTGCGCCGAAGCTGCTGTCCGGTGGCAATCCGCAGATCGCGAAGGGGGAGGGCGATGCTCCGGTCCAGGCCTACATCGCCGCCATGCCCGGCTGGAAACGCGCTTTCGGCGAGCAGCTGGATGCGCTGATTACCGAGGCCATGCCCGGCGTGCACAAGGCGGTGCGCTGGAATTCGCCCATGTACGGCGTTGCCGAAGGGCAGGGCTGGTTCCTCAGCTTCCATTGCTGCACCCGCTACATCAAGGTGGCGCTGTTCCATGGCACGCTGCTGAAGCCCGAGCCGCCCGAGCCCTCGCGGCAGGCCACCACCCGTTACCTGCACCTGTACGAAGACAGCGTGCTGGACCGGGCACAACTGCGGGACTGGCTGCAGCAGGTCCGTGAGCTGCCGGGCGTACGCTTCTAGTTTTCCTTTCCCGCTGATCCGCGTGAGCGCTGACATGCCCAGAAAAGCCCCGGAAACCCTCGAAGAAACGCGCCCGGCCTCCGAACTGATCGATGCCCGCATCGCCGAACTCGGCGACTGGCGCGGCCAGGCGCTGGCCCGCGTGCGCGCACTGATCCACGAAGCGCTGCCTGACGTGGAGGAGACCTGGAAGTGGCGGGGTACGCCGGTGTGGGAACACAACGGCATCCTCTGCACCGGCGAGAGCTACAAGCAGGCGGTGAAACTGACGTTCGCCAATGGCGCGGCCCTGCCGGATCCGAAGCAGCTGTTCAACGCCAGCCTGGAAGGCAATACCCGGCGCGCGATCGACATCCATGAAGGCGCGATGCCCGATGCGACAGCGTTCAAGGCCCTGATGCGTGCAGCCGCCAAGCACAACGCAGGCAAGAAGAAACGGTAGTGCCGGCCGCTGGCCGGCAACGCCCGTAGCACGTCCATGAATCACGATGTTGCCGGCCAGCGGCCGGCACTACCGGTTGGCAGCTGTGCAACGCCAGCCTGGCGGGTAGCGCCGGGCCATGCCCGGCGGATGTCTGGCAACCGCTGCGCTCGCCGGGCGTGGCCCGGCGCTACCGGGCCACGGCATCCGGATCCGCCACCGGAGACGGTGGGCAGGCCGGGATTTCCGATGGCGTGGCCACGTGTTCTGCCGGTGGCGGGGTAATCATCTTCGCCTTGCGCCAGCCACCCCAGCGGTAATACGCCAGCGACAGCAGCATCGACACCAGCGAGCCGGCCGGGAAGCTCCACCAGATCGCATCAGCGCCCCAGTACGGCTGCAGGAACTCGGCGAAGGGCACGCGCACGCCCCACAGCGAGGCGGCCAGGATCAGCAGCGGCGGAATGACCGCACCGGTGGAGCGCACCACGCCGGAAATGACGAAGCTGACGCCGAAGAACAGGAACGAACCGATCACGATGTGGTTGAGGTGGCGGGCGATCTGCAGCGATTCGCTGCCCTGCGGCAGGAACAGCGCCAGCGAATACTGGTCCAGCAGCACCAGCGGCAGGATCAGTGCACCGGTCAGCAGGAAGTTGAACAGGATGCCCTGGCGCGCGGTACCGCGGACACGATCCCAGCGCTGCGCGCCGACGTTCTGTGCCGCCATCGACGAACACGCCGCACCGATGGCCATCGCCGGCATCTGCACGTAGTTCCACAACTGCAGTGACGCACCATAGGCAGCACCGGTGGCCGTGCCGTACTGGTTGACCATGGTCATCAGCAGGATGACCGACAGCGAGATGAGCACCATCTGCAGGCCCATCGGCACGCCCTTGACCACCAGCGCGCGCAGGATGGTCAGGTCGAGCTTGAACAGGTGCGTGTCGGCACGCCCCAGCCACAGCGTGTGCCGCTTGTGCCGCATGTACAGCAGCAGGCCGGTCAATGACAGCGTCTGCGACACCAGCGTCGCCCAGGCCGAGCCGGCGATGCCCAGTGCCGGGAACGGGCCGAGGCCGAAGATCAGTACCGGGTTCAGCGCGATATCCAGCAGCACCGACACCAGCAGGAAGCGGAACGGCGTGCGCGAATCACCGGCACCGCGCAGGGCGGCGCTGAGGAAGGCGAACGCGTACAGCGTCGGCATGGCCAGGAAGATGATGCGCAGGTAGGCCTCGGCCAGCGGCAGCGAGGCGGCCGGCGTGCCCATCGCGGCCAGCAGCGGGTGGGCCAGGAACCAGCCCGCGATGGCGATGATCACCGACAGGCCGATGAAGAAGGTGGCACTGGTGCCGACCACGCGGCGGGCCTGGGCGATGTCGCGTGCGCCGATGGCCTGGCCGATCAGGATGGTCGAGGCCATGCCGAAACCGAACACCGAGCCGATCAGGAAGAACATGATGTTGTTGGCGTTGGCCGTGGCGGTCAGCGCTGCCTCGCCGAGGAAGCGCCCCACCCACACCGCATTCACCGAACCGTTCAGCGACTGGGCGATGTTGCCTGCCAGGATCGGCAGCGCGAACAGCAGCAGGTTGCGGCCGATGGGGCCGGAGGTCAGGTCGAGTGGCGCTTTGGCCATGGGCTGGTGATCGATTCCCGGGAGGCGCACACTAGCATCAAGCCGGTTTGCGGGGTGTGGCAATGCATCAACGACAACAGCTGGCGCGGTACTGCGTGGGGGCCTTGATCGTGGCCACGCTGGCCGCATGTTCGACGGGTGACCGGCTGGGTGATGCCCAGGTGCGGCCCGCCGACCGCGCTGAGTGCCTGGTCGGCAACCAGCGCCAGGACCTGGCGGGCACGCCGACGTTGATGGGGGGCACTGGCTGCCGCAGCGACCCCGCCAACCCGCGACCCCTGAACAAGCGCACGGAGTAGTACCTGCCGATGTCCGAGCTTTCCCCGCTGTCGCCCAGTGTCCGCCTGGATATCTGGTTGTGGGCGGCCCGTTTCTACAAGACCCGCAGCCTGGCCAAGCAGGCCATTGAAACCGGCAAGGTGGCCGTGGCCGGGCAGCGCCCGAAATCCTCGCGCGCGGTGCGCGTGGGCGAGCAGCTGCAGGTGGACCGCGGCGAAGAGCATTTCGAGCTGCAGGTGCTGGGCATCAGCGACCAGCGCGGCCCGGCGCCGGTGGCGCAGCAGCTGTATGCCGAAAGCGAGGCGTCCAAGGCGCGCCGTGCCGAACAGCGCGCGCTGCGCATCGCCGCACGCGATGGTTTCCAGCCGCCGGAGCACAAGCCGGACAAGCGCGCGCGGCGGTTGATCCGCGCGCTGGGTGATCTGGACGCGCTTTGACCGAGAGCGTGCGAACCAACGGTTCGCACCCACCAGAGCGGGCGGTTCGCACCCACCAGGGCGCGTCGGTAGCGCCGGGCCATGCCCGGCGGGCGTGCGCTGTCTCGCGGGCACTCAGCCAGCATTCGGTTTGTGCCCCGCACGTTGGATCTTCCTCTTCATGGAAGACCCGCATGTTCCTCCGCCGCACCCTGCTGTGCCTGGCTCTCGCCACCGCCGCCCCGGCGTTCGCCGCCGACATCACCTTCTGGGATATGCCGCAGCGCGGCGGCAACAGCTTCAACGAAAACCCGCCCGACCGTGCCTATTTCCAGGCACTGCGGGACACCGGGGCGACCTGGGTGCGGTTGAGCCCGGACAAGTGGAAAAGTGCCGGCGGCCGCGACTTCCTGATGGGCGATGCCGACAACTACCAGGGGCTGGTGCAGGCCGACGTCGCCACCCTGCGGCGTGCGCTGGATGACGCCAATGCCTCGGGCCTGAAGGTGGTGCTGGTGCCGCTGTCGCTGCCCCTGCTGCGCTGGAAGCAGAAGAACAATGACGTGGTCGACCAGCGGCTGTGGCAGTCGATGGACAACCACCTGCCTGCGCAGCGCTTCTGGCGCGACCTGGCCACCGCGTTGAAGGGCCACCCTGCGCTGGCCGCCTACAACCTCATCAACGAGCCGGCGCCGGAATACGGCACTGCGCTGGCCGAACACGCCCCGCGCGAGGCGATGAAGCAGTGGTATGCCGGTGAGGAGGGCGGCCCGCGCGATCTGCGCGTGCTGTACCGCGGGCTGATCGCCAGCGTGCGTGCGGTGGATGCGGACATGCCGTTGATGCTCGATGCCGGCTGGTACGCAGCGGCCGATGCCTTCGATTACTGGCCGGCGCCGCTGGACGATACGAAGCTGCTGTACAGCGTGCACATGTACGAGCCCTATGCGGCCACCAGTGCGCCCAACCAGAAGCGCACCACGCCGTACCGCTACCCGGCCGTGGTGCCGTTCGGCGCGGGAAAGCAGCGCTGGGATGCGTCGCGCGTGCGCAGCTACCTGCAGCAGCCGATGGACTGGGCGAAGACCCATGGCATCGGCGCCAACCGGATGGTGATCGGTGAGTTCGGCTGCATGCGCCGCTGGCCGGATTGCGGCGCCTACCTGCGTGACGTGCTGGCCGTGGCCGAGCAGCAGCAGGTGCACTGGGCGTTCTATGCCTTCCGCGAGGATGGCTGGGATGGCATGGATTACGAACTGGGCGACAAGGCGCTGCCGTGGTCGTACTGGCAGGCGCTGGAGAAGGGCAAGGCGGTGCAGCCACCGCGTTCGCTGCAGTCGCCGTTGTTTGCGCCGATTCTGCAGCGGTTGAAAGACGGGGCGCGTTGAAACCCCTGCGGCTGCGGAGAGCGTGCGAACCAACGGTTCGCACCCACCAGAGCAGGAGAGCATGCGAACCAACGGTTCGCACCCACCAGAGCAGGAGAGCATGCGAACCAACGGTTCGCACCCACCAGAGCAGGAGAGCATGCGAACCAACGGTTCGCACCCACCAGAGCAGGAGAGCATGCGAACCAACGGTTCGCACCCACCA
>NZ_JASGBW010000011.1:0-122504 GCF_030053215.1 Stenotrophomonas sp. PFBMAA-4
CAATCATCCTTCCTGCAGGCGCCTTCACAAGATACCTGCGCATACTTTCAAAGATCTTGGGAAGTGGCCTCAGCGCCATTCCCGTGTGCTGCGAAGTTTCCTTCGTAGCGAGCCGCCCATTATAGCCGGCTTTTCCGCTTCGTCAACACCTTTTTTCAAGGCCGTCTCACCGAAGTGGACGTTGTTGCCGATGCCGCTTCGTCGTTGGACCCGAAGGCCTTTCGTCGTTGCGAGCCGCCTATTATGCCGGACTTTTTGAGTCCGTCAACACCTTCGTTCGATCATCTCGTTCGCCGGTGTGGCGTCGCTGTTGGCGGGTCACTTCCGAGGAAGTTGCCACGCCGCAGCAAGGGAGCGAATTCTAGAGATCCTGCAGGATTCGTCAACACTTTTTTTCAGGAAGATGACAAAGACGTCGCCTGTGCCATGCATAGCGTGCGTGCCGGCATCACTGCGGCGTTGCCCGCGCGTTGCGCGGTCAACGCCGCAAGCGCTATGTATGTACGGATGCATACAGACAAGACAGCGATGGGCACGCAGGTTCGACAGGTGTGGTGGCGCGATCTTTCGGTGCCGGCGATCGTGGCCGGCTTCATTACGGTGCTGGTGGGCTTCGCCAGTTCGGCGGTGATCGTGTTCCAGGCCGCACAGGCCGTCGGCGCCAACCAGGCGCAGATCGCTTCATGGATGTGGGCGCTCGGCCTGGGCATGGGCGTGACCTGTATCGGCCTGTCGCTGCGCTACCGCGTGCCGGTGGTCACCGCGTGGTCGACCCCCGGCGCGGCGATGCTGGTGGTCGGCGCCGGTGGCGCTTCGCTGTCCGAAGCCACCGGCGCGTTCCTGCTCGCCGCGGTGCTGGGCATGATTGCCGGCTTCTCGGGCATCTTCGCCCGCCTGATGCAGCGGGTACCGATGGCGCTGGCCGCCGGCATGCTGGCGGGCGTGCTGCTGCGCTTCGGCCTGGATGTGTTCGTGGCAATGAACACCCAGGTCGTGCTCGCCCTGGCGATGTTCGCCACCTGGCTGGCCGGCCGCCGCCTGTTCCCGCGCTATGCGGTGATCGCCACGCTGCTGGTGGGCATCATCATCGCCGCCAGCCGTGGCCTGCTGCATGCCCAGGACCTGCAGCTGCAGCTGGCCACCCCGCACTGGGTCACACCGTCACTGTCGTGGCAGGCGGTGGCTGGCATCGCCCTGCCCCTGTTCGTGGTCACCATGGCCTCGCAGAACATCCCCGGGGTGGCGGTGATGCGTGCCTCCGGCTACAGCGCGCCCATTTCGCCGGTGATCGGCTGGATAGGCGTGGTCAACACGCTGCTGGCCCCCTTTGGCGCCTACGCCTTGAACCTGGCGGCGATCACTGCGGCGATCTGCATGGGCCGCGATGCCCATGAGGATCCCGCGCGCCGCTATACCGCAGCCATGGCGGCTGGCGCCTTCTATATCGTGATCGGCCTGTTCGGCGCGACCGTGGCCGCCCTGTTCGCGGCCTTCCCCAAGGAACTGGTCGCCTGCGTGGCCGGCATCGCCCTGTTCGGCACCATCGGCAACAGCCTGGCCAGTGCCCTGGCCGTGGAGCGCGACCGCGAGGCCGCGCTGGTCACCTTCCTGGTCACCGCCTCCGGGGTATCACTGGCCGGCATCGGCTCGGCATTCTGGGGGCTGGTGGCAGGTTCGCTGTGCCTGCTGGTACTGCGGCCACGCACATCGGGTTGAGACGGTTCAGGCCGCCATGAGCGCACCCAGTACGCTCATGGCCAGGGCTACACCGAGGGCGGCGAGCGCGGAACCCACGCTGGTGCCGCCCCGCTCGGCCAGCGCGCGCAGCCGCCGCGGTTCATCGTAGCCGCGCAGGCGGCGTACCTCGGCCATGTTCCGCTGGCAGTGGGAGAGGTACCAGCCGTTGCCGCAGACGCCCACCGTGACGGACAGCCCCATGGAGATGAGCAAGGTGACCAGCTCGGGCAGGCCGGCGAGCTTCTCGAGCACCAACAGGGTGATCATCAAGCCGAACCAGGGCGCCGCAATACCGTACATCCTGCGGTACATGATCCAGATGACCCCGAAGAGGAAGCCCGGCCAGTGCCACGTGCTGGCAGCGTTGGCGCCGCCGAAGTCCAGCCGCCAGCGTTGGCGATAGACGGCGAAGCGCGGGCCCACGAACGCGGCATACGGCGCCATCTCACCGCCGAGGTGATCCACTGCGCTCGCTGCGGTCGTTTCCGGACCGACTGCGGCTGCGGGTGCGCGGTAGGGATCATGGGCGGCCGGATCGACCGGCGCGTCTGCCGCCAGGTCGATTTCGGCAAAAGGCCGCCAGCCGGAATCGCCTTCGCGCTGCAGCAACGTTTCTGGCGTGATGGTCCGCTGTTCCAGCAGGTGCCGAAGTTCGGCCAGCGTGTATGGCCCGTGGTGGCTGCCGCCATCGGTGTAGTGCCAACGCTCTTCTTCCATGAAGCCTCTCCTTGTTCCTGCCGCACCGGGCACCCTTGCACCGCCGTCGTGACGGTGCGAGGGATGCTTGCCGAGTGCTGCAGGCCAGTCCAGGCCAATAGCGTCACTGCTGTCGATCCGGCCTGGAAAAGCCCATGGCCTGGTCCTTTCCCGTGCCGGATGAGGGTGTCCGGGCGGCATCCGGGGACCCAGGCGGGCTGCGTTCCGTGCAGATTGCGACTAGTACCCGGTGCCATGACAGGCCCGCGGTCAAAGGCAGCCGGTCTGGCGCCGGCTACAGAGGCGCTGCCGAGATCACCTGCACCAGCACATGGCGGCCGCCCGGGACCACGGTGACCACATCGGGACCGGCATTGGCGGCCTCCAGGCAGACGTAGTCGCGCCAGCCATCGCCGACATCGGCCATCTTCGCTGCGGCTTCAGCGCCAGGGTTCCACGCCACCAGCGCGCGGCTGCCTTCGGTATGCAGCGCGATGCGGCGCTTCAGCACCGGGTCGCGCAGCACGTAGCGGCCCCCGGCCGGGCTGTAGATGCGATCGCTGCGGCCCGGGTCGCGCGGGTCGCGCAGCGACCACGGCCCCTGCTGGCGGCGGGTCTGCGCGTAGTTCTCGTACTTGTCCTGGTAGGTCACCCCGTCCACGCCGTCCACTTCCACGCGGGTGGCGTCGCCCACGCGGAAGTAGTTGTGCAGGGCCTGGGTGAAGGTGGCCGGTGCAGTGCCGGTGTTCTCGGTGACCAGCTGCTGGCGCAGTTCGCGGCCCACCCGCACGGTCATCGTCAGGCGCAGGCCGAGATCCTGCAGCGCCGGCGGCGCCAGGGTCAGCTCGATGCTGCCATCGTCGAGGCGGCGCGCCTGCTGCAGTTCCCACGGCAGGGTGCGGACGAAACCATGCGCCGGCACATCGTTGCCCTGGCCCTGGCGGCCGAAGTACGGCCAGCACACCGGGCTGCCGCCGCGGATCGGGGTCGGCAGCTCGGCACGCTTGGGCGAAAGCCACATCACGTCGGGCTGGCCCTTGGGCACGAAGGAGAGCAGCTGGCCACCAAACACGCTGATGGCGGCGGTGGCCTCGGGGGTTTCCACCAGCCAGGCATCGAGTCCCTGGAACTGGCCGCTGCTGACACCCTGGATCTGTTGCACGGTGGATCGACTCCGTATGGCCGGCGACTGCGCGGCACTGTAGTTGGCGGGAAGGCTGAAACGGGTGGGCGTGGCCGGGGTGCGCGGTTCGCCCTGCAGCGCGCGCAGGATGCGCTGGCCGGGGCGGCCATCGGCATCGGGCCAGCCCAGGCGACGCTGCTCGACCTGGATCGCGCGCCGGCTGGCGTTGCCGATCATGCCATCGGCGCTGCCGATATCGTGGCCGCGGGCCAGCAGCAGGGTCTGCAGCTGGCGGCGCTCGTCGCGGCCCAGGCCGGGATCATCCGTGGGCCAGGCCGTGGCCAGCCCATTGCCGCCACGCAGCCGGTCGGCCAGGGTGGCGATGGCCAGTGCGTAGCTTTCGGCGGCGTTGTAGCTGTAGATCGCATCGTAGTTGCGGAATACCAGCAGCACCGGGCCCTTGCTGCCGGCGGGCAGCAGCAGGGCCGCGCGGGCATCGGCCGGCAGCCCCGGCGGCGCGAGGGCGCTGCCATCCAGGCCGGTGATGCCCAGTGCGCGCCAGTCCGCCAGCGCACGACGCTGGGTGCGCCCGGCCTGGCTGGTCTTGAAGCCCTCGGGAACACGCACTTCCATGCCCCACGGTTCGCCGCTGCGCCAACCGGCACGCTTGAGATAGTTGGCGGTGGAGGCCAGTGCATCGGGAATGCTGCCGACCAGATCACGGCGGCCGTCGCCATCGCCGTCGACGGCGATGCGCGCGTAGGTGCTGGGCATGAACTGGGTGTGGCCGAAGGCGCCGGCCCAGGAACCGGTGAGCCCCTGCGCCTGCAGGTCGCCCTGCTCGATCAGCTTGATGAGCGCCAGCAGTTCGCCACGGAAGAAGGGCTGGCGCCGGCCCGCACAGGACAGCGTGGCCAGCGACTGCAGCAGCGGGCGCTTGCCGAACACGCGGCCGTAGTCACTCTCCACGCCCCATACGGCGACGATGGTGGCCGGATCGACGCCGTACTGCACTGATACCCGCTGCAGCAGGTCGCGGTGCTGCTGCAGCATCGCGCGGCCGTCATCCACCCGCGGGCGATCGACAAGCGCAGCCAGGTAATCCCAGATGGGCGTGGTGAATTCAGGCTGCGCGTCCAGCAGTGGCAGCACGCTGGGGTCCGGCTGCAGGCCGGCGGTGATGGCAGCGAAGCGATCCGCGGCCACGCCCTGCTTGGCGGCCGTGGCCTGCAGCTGCGTCATGCAGCGGGCGAAGGCCGGATCGGCGGCGGGTGTCGGTTGCGCCGTCAACGGCGCGGCCAGCGCGGCGGCCAGGCCGAGCGTGGTCATCAAGGGCATGGCGTCCTCCGTGTTGCCGGTGCTGGGGCCATGTTAGCGCGGGCGGACGGCCTGGCAGCCGCCCGGCATGGCCAGGCGCTACCGATGCGGAGCGGAGGCGCGCAGCAGGCGCAGGCCGTAGGCGGGGTCGGACGCGTCCCAGTGGGCGACGGTTTCCAGGCCGGCCTGCTGCAGCAGGTGGTTGAAGCTGGCCTCGGTGTACTTGTGGCTGTACTCGACCCGGATCGGCTCGCCGGCCTGGAAGTGGAAGGTCTGCCCGTCCAGGTGCACGTCCTGTTCGCGCTGGCTGACCAGATCGGTTTCGATGCGCAGGCGCGCGGTGCTGTAGCGGGCCTGGTGGCGGAAGCCATCGAGATCGAAATCGCTGCCCACTTCGCGGTTGAGGCGGGCCAGCAGGTTGAGGGTGAAGGCGGCGGTGATGCCGTCGGCATCGTTGTAGGCGGCCTCGATCAGCGCCGGGTCCTTGTGCAGGTCGATGCCGACCAGCGCCAGGCCGTCATCGCCCATCGTCTGGCGCATCGCACGCAGCAGGGCGATCGCTTCGTCGCCCGCGAAGTTGCCCAGGGTGGAGCCGGGGAAGAACAGCAGGCGCCGCGCCGCCGGGCGTTCCGGCGTGGGGACCTGCACCGGGCGGGTGAAATCGGCGCAGACCGGCAGCATCTCCACCTGCGGCAGGGCCGGGGCCAGGTGATCGATGCTGGAGAGCAGCGCGGCGCGCGAAATCTCGATGGGGGTGTAGGCCACCGGGTCCTGCAGGGCGGCCAGCAGGCGCGCGGTCTTGCGCCCACTGCCGCTGCCCAGTTCGACCACGTGGGCATGCGCGCCGACGGCGCGGGCGATCTCCGGCAGCACCCGGTCAAGCAGCGCCAGTTCGGTGCGCGTGGGGTAGTACTCGGGGGTGTGGGTGATCTGCTCGAACAGGCGCGAGCCGCGTGCATCGTAGAAATACTTGGACGGCAGCTGGCGCGCGGCGCGCGAAAGGCCGGCCACGGCGTCGGCCAGGATCTGCTGGCGGCCGGGGGTGAGGTCGGTCAGCGCCTGCAGCGCGTCCTGCACGGTACTCATGGAAGATCCCTCGCCAGGCGCACGCCGGAGAACTGCCAGCGCGCCGGTGGATTGAAGAAGTTGCGGTAACTGCTGCGTACGTGGCCGCGCGGGGTGGCGCAGCTGCCGCCGCGCAACACCCACTGGCCACACATGAACTTGCCGTTGTATTCGCCCAGGTTGCCGCCGAACGGCTGGAAACCGGGATAGGCGCCATAGGCGCTGGAGGTCCATTCCCAGACATCGCCGAACAGCTGGCGCAGGCCCGTGCCCCGCCCTGCATGCGGATGCAGCTGGTCGTCGTCGGCGAAGTGGCCGCTGGGCGGCTGCGTGGCGGCGGCGGCTTCCCATTCGAACTCGGTCGGCAGCCGCGCTTCGTGCCAGCGCGCACAGGCATCGGCTTCGTAATAGCTGAGGTGGCAGACCGGCGCATGCGGATCGAGATCGCGCCAGCCACCCAGCGTGTACTCGCGCTGCAGGTCGTCGTGCCAGTACAGCGGGTGCTGCCAGCCTTCGGCCTCGCACAGGGCCCAGCCTTCGCTGAGCCACCAGCGCGGATCGCGATAGCCGCCGGCATCGACGAAGGCGCGGTATTCACCGTTACTGAGCGGGCGCTCGGCGAGGGCGTGCGCGGGCAACAGCACGCGATGCGGCGGAGATTCGTTGTCATAGGCGAAGGGCGCGTGCTGCGGCCAGCGCGCTGCACCGACGCTGACGATGCATTCTTCCCGTGCAACCCAGCCCTGTGCGCTGGCCGCGCTGGCGGCCGCCGCGAGGTCCTCGCGATAGGGCGGCTGCAGCGGGTTGCACCACAGGGCGTGCTTGATGTCGGTCAGCAACAGCTCCTGGTGCTGCTGTTCGTGCTGCAGGCCCAGCTGCAGGTGCTGCAGCGCTTCTTCGCCGAGGTCGCCGTCGGCCAGGCGCGCCAGCACCTGCTCGTCCACGTGCCGGCGATAGTCGCGCACCTGCTGCAGCGAGGGCCGCGACAGCAGGCCACGGCGTGGCCGTGCATGGGCGGGGCCCAGGCTCTTGTAGTAACTGTTGAACAGGAAATCCCACGCGGGATCCCATGGCTGGTGGCCGCGTACGCTGGCCAGCACGAAGCGTTCGAAGAACCAGGTGGTGTGGGCCAGGTGCCATTTGGCCGGGCTGGCATCGTCCATGCTCTGCAGCATCGCGTCTTCGGCGCTGAGCGGTGCAGCCAGTTGCTGGCTGCGTCCGCGCACATGGGCGAAGTGGCTGGCGAGTTCACGCTGCGGGGCAGCGACGGCGAGGGTTGCGCTGTCCATGGGCCCAGCTTCGGCTGCGGCGGGTGAGCGCGATGTCATTGCATGGCGCCGGCGCATTCACATCGTGCCCATTCAAGAACCCCGCAGCGACGCCGCTAACGCCAGTGCTGCGGCCGTGTAGTGACCGCGCTGGAATGACCGCTTGTCCCATCATCCGCTCCGCCAGCCTGCGCATTACCTGTTCGTGCTGCCTGCCCTGCTGGTCGCGCTGGTGCTGTGGACCACGCTGGGTAACGAAGATGTCGGCCGGACCGGCCAGCGCGTGCTGCCGTGGTTGCTGGCCTGCCTGGGTTCGGGGCTGGCGCTGATGTACAACCAGGTGCGCACGCTGTGCCTGCTGCTGCTGGTGGCTGCCGTGTTCACGGTGCTGCACCCCGACCTGGCCCACTACCTGCGCCTGGGCTACATCAGCCCGCTGACGCCGCTGCGCTTCCATGCCGTGTCCAGCTGGTTGCCGCTGCTGTTCGCCGCCCACGCGCTGTGGCCCGAGCGCGGCCGGCGCCGCCAGGACCTGCTGCTGCGCGGGATCGGCAGCGGCGCCCTGCTGGCCATCTTCATCCTGCTGGCCGTGCAGCAGCCACAGGGCATGCATGACCTGCTGTCGAACCGGCATTTCGCCTGGATACCCAGTGACTGGAATGCGCTGGCGCAGCTGCCGGCCCTGCTGTTCCTGCTGGCCACCGCCGCGCTGGGCTGGCAGGCCTGGCAGCGCCCGCGCCCGCTGCACACGGCCATGCTGCTGGCGCTGCTGTGCCTGTGGTGGATGCTGCCGCGCATCTTCCTGCAACCGGCGCTGCTGCCGGCGCTGAGCGTGGCAGCGCTGCTGCTGATGCTGGGCGCGACCCTGCAGGAGTCCTTCCACATGGCGTTCCGCGATGAACTGACCGGGCTGCCCGGGCGGCGCGCCTTCAACGAGACTCTGCAGCGTGCCGCCGGCACCTACAGCATCGCCATGGTGGACGTGGACCACTTCAAGAAGTTCAACGACACCCACGGCCACGACACCGGCGATGACGTGCTGAAGCTGGTGGCGTCGCGCCTGGCGCGGGTGGGCGATGGCGGCCGCGCGTTCCGCTACGGCGGCGAGGAGTTCGCGGTGGTGTTCCTGGACCGGCCGGCGCCGGCCTGCGTGGATGCGGTGGAGGCGCTGCGGCAGAACATCGAGGACAGCCGCATGCAGCTGCGCGACCGCAGCACGCGCAGCCGGGACGATGCGGCCGGGCAGCAGCAGCGCGGGCGTGGCGGCACGGGCCAGGTGGTGCAGGTGACGGTGAGCATCGGCCTGGCCGACAGCCGCGTGGATGCGCGGCCGTCCGGGGTGGTCAAGGCAGCCGACCAGGCGCTGTATGCGGCCAAGGAAGAAGGCCGCAACCGGGTCTGCGCGCATGGCGGCCAGCGCGTGCTGGCCGTGCGCGGCGGCTGAGGCTCAAACCGCGTCGAGGTAGTACCAGCGGCCGTCGATGCGCAGGAAGCGGCTGTGCTCGTTCATCCGCACGGCGCTGCCACCGCCGATGCGGTAACGGGCGGTGAAGCGGACCTCGGCGCTGTCCGGGCCGGTGATGCTGTGTTCGTTCACGGTCAGGCCCAGCCACTGGGTGCGCTGGCCCGGCGCCTCGTCCAGCGAGAGTTCGGCCGGGCGCGTCTCCGGGTGCCAGGTCTGGCGCAGGTAATCAGACAACTGCCGCACGTAGGCGCTGTAGCGCGAGCGCATCAGGCGTTCGGCATCCGGCGCGGCTTCGCCGGCGTGGTAGCGGCCGCAGCAGGCGGCGTAGTCGGCGGGCAGGCCGCAGGGACAGGGATCGGCAGGGGTGCGGGTCATGCCGCCATTGTCGCGCGGGACGCCCCCGGCATCCATCGGTGATAGGCGTATGCTGTCGCGCCCCCACTTTGGTTGATTGCCGTGCTGGAACTGGTTCCCCCCGAGTTGTGGTGGTTGGTGGTGATCGCCTTCATCGCTGGCCTGGTCGATGCGGCGGTGGGCGGTGGCGGGCTGGTGCAGTTGCCGGGCCTGTTCACGGTGTTGCCGCAGCAGACGCCGGCGATGCTGTTCGGCACCAACAAGTTCAGTTCGATGTTCGGCACCGGCGCGGCTGCCTGGCGCTATGCGCGCAACGTGCGCTTCCCGTGGAAACCGGTGCTGTTCGCCGCCGGTACGGCCTTCATCTTCTCCTTCGCCGGTGCCACGGCGGTCAGCCTGCTGCCCAAGGACGCGGTGCGGCCACTGGTGCTGGTGCTGCTGGTGGCGATGCTGGGCTACACGCTGTGGAAGAAGGATTTCGGCGCGCTGCACCGGCCGCAGGAGATCGGCCGCCGCGAGCTGGTGATCGCCCTGGCCATCGGTGCGGCCATCGGCTTCTATGACGGCTTCTTCGGGCCGGGCACCGGCAGTTTCCTGATCTTCCTGTTCGTGCGCTTCTTCGGCCTGGATTTCCTGCGCGCCTCGGCGGCGTCGAAGGTGGTGAACCTAGCGACGAACGTGGCAGCGATCTCGTTCTTCATCCCGACCGGCAACATCCTGTGGCTGTTCGCACTGCCGATGGCGGCGGCCAACATCATCGGCTCGGTGGTGGGCACGCGGCTGGCGCTGAAGGGCGGCACGCCGTTCATCCGCAAGCTGTTCGTGGGGCTGGTGGTGGTGCTGATCGCGCGGATGGCGTGGGATACGTTCCGCGGGGCGTGAGGGCGAAGTGCCGCCGGGCATGGCCCGGCGCTACCAGGGGGCCTGCCGAGGCGCTCAGGCCTCGGCTTCTTCCGGTTCGCTGGCCTGCTGGCGGCTGCGTTCGGGCAGCTTCAGGCGCTTGCCTTCTTCGTCGTACTCGATGAGCAGGACGCCCGAATCATGGCGGCCGCTGATCTCGACGAAGCAGGCGCCACCGATGAACGGCTCCAGCGTCATCACCGACTTCAGCGGGGTGGCCACCACCATCTGGAAGCCGAAGTTGTCGAAGATGTTCATCGCCAGCGCGGTGAACTCGTTGTCGGCCTTGTCGAAGGCTTCGTCGAGCACGACCGCGGCGTAGCTGGGCAGTTGGCTGTCGGCACCGCCGAGCTGGTAGCGCAGCGCCGCCGCCAGGCAGGTGGTGGCCAGCTTCTGCCGCTGGCCACCGGACTTGCCGGCGCCGCTGCGGTAGATCTCGACCTGCTGGCGCGTTTCCGCATCCAGCTCCACGCCGATGAACTCCACGTGCATGCGCACGTCCAGCACCAGCTCGCGCCAGCGCTTGTCCTCGCCTTCCTGCGAGCCGAGGCGGTTGACCAGCTGGCGCAGCACGGTGAACTGCGATTCGGCCAGCTCGCGCTGCTCGGTCTGCTGCTGCGACAGCACTTCGCGCAGCTGCAGGTGGAACTCGCCCACTTCCGGCAGGCGACGGTCGCTCAGCTCGATGGTCAGCAGGGTGCCGCGGTTGAACGGCACCTGCTCCAGGCTGGCGTTGACCTCGTCCAGGCGCTGGCCGATCGACTTGCGGGCCTCGGCGCTGTGGCGCTGCAGGGCCAGCAGGTTGTTCTTGCTCTGGTTCTGCAGCAGGTCGAAGAAGCGCTCTTCGTGCTGCGGCAGGCCGTCGCGTTCCAGGCGTTCGAGGCGGGCGAGGAAATCCTCGGCCGAGGCCACCGACACGGTGAAGTCGCCCGATTCCTCCGGCCACTGCTGGACGAAGCGGCGGAAGCAGCCCAGCAGCAGGTTCTCGACGCGGTTGACGTCCTGCTGCGAGGACGACAGCTGTTCGTTCAGCGCGTTGCTGACCTGGCGCATGTGCGCTTCCAGCGTTTCCAGGCTGAGCGGGCCCTGCTCCTGCAGGCGCTCGGCCAGGCCGGCTTCCTGGTCTTCGGCCAGCGCCGGCAGCACCAGGGCGCGGCTCTGCTGGCGGGCACGGTCCAGGCGGTCGCGTTCGCGCACCAGCTGGCCGCGCTCGACGCGGGTGTCCTCATAGGTGCGGCGGGCCTGTTCGATATCGGCGCGCACCGCGTCGATCTGCTTGGCCAGGCGGGCCAGGTCGGCGTTGCCTTCGCGCAGGTCGCGCAGGGTGGCTTCGATATCGGCCAGGCGCTGCTGCGGTGCGGCCGCGTCGATCTCGTTCCACTGGATGCCGATCAGCTCATGGCAGGCCAGGCGGCGTTCGTTGTCGCGGTCACGCTGGCCACGCAGGCTGGCGATATCGGTATCGCAGCTGGCGATGCGCTTGGCCAGTTCCTGCGCCTCGCGCTCGAACACCACCAGCTTGTCGCGGTTGTTGAAGCCGAGGATCCAGCGGCGGCGGTCGTTCACCGCGCTGCGGTCATCCTTCTCGAAGCGGTCGCCCGGATGCTTGACCTGGCCTTCGCGGGTGATGCCGCGGTCGACGTTGCGCAGCTGCTTGGCATCGACGCACTCATAGTCGAAGCGCTTGCCCAGCTCGCGGCGCAGCCAGCCTTCGAAGGCGTGGTCGCGCAGTTCCAGCTTGTGCAGCAGCGAACGCGCGGACGGCTCGCGGGCGAACGCATCATCGTTGCGGCGCACGCGGTAGTAGGTGAAACGCATGCCGAGGTGGGTGCGGTTCACCCAGTCGGCCACTTCGTTGTAATGCTTGTCGTCCACCAGCAGCGACTGCGCGAAGCCGCCCAGCACGCGCTCGATCGCGCCCTGCCAGTTCTGCTCCTCGCTGCGCACCTGGATCAGCTCGCCGACGAAGGGCAGCGCAGCTTCGGAAATGCCGGTCTCTTCGGCCAGGCGCGCGCGCAGCTTCTGCATCGGCGCGGGGATGCTGGACGGCGTGCGCTGCATCGCTTCCAGTTCGCCACGCACTTCGCCGAAGCGGCGCTCGTCATCGCGCTTGCCGCCCAGGCGTTCGCTGATCGCATCGTCCAGCGCCGCCGAAGCACGCTGGCGGTCCTGCAGTTCGTTCTGCGCGCGCTCGACCAGCTCGGCGAAGGCATGTGCGTCTTCGGGCAGTTCAGCCTGCAGGTGGCGCGCGGCGTCGCGGGCCTGCGCCTGCTTGGCCAGGCGGCGGTCGCGCTCGGTTTCGGCGCGGCCCTGCTCGCGTTCCAGTTCCTCGATGCGCTCGCCACCCTGCTGGCGACGCTGCAGTTCCAGCTCGGCCAGGCGTTCGGTGTGGTTGTCCAGCGCCGCACGGCGCTGGGCTTCTTCGCCCAGCAGGCCACGGTCGCGCACATCCATCTCGCGCAGGCGCGCTTCGATCAGCAGCTGGCGACGGCTCTCGCGGAAGCTGTCGATGCCCAGCTTGAGGGTCTCGTCATCGCCGCGCTGGCGATGCATGTGTTTCAGTTCGGTGTAGTGCGCGCGCGCCGGCAGCAGGGTTTCGACCTGGCGGCGGGCGGTGACCACCGCCTGGTGCGCGCCGTCGAGCTCGGCGAAATCGCTGACCAGGCGCTCGGCGGCATCGAAGGTGCGCGGCGTGTCCAGCATGAAGTCGCGCAGGAAGACGTTGAGGTCGCCCAGGTTCTTTGCCGACTGCGTCTTGTGCAGCAGGCGCAGCGCCATTTCGTTGTCGATGCCCAGCAGGTGGCGGAAGCGCTCGGCGTAGCCGGAGAAGGTGTCGAAGTGGTGGATGTCGGCCAGCTTCTGCTTCAGCTTGCGCAGGTCCAGGTCGAAGCCGCCCAGGTCCTTGGCGATGTCGAAGGGACGCTCGGCGATCATGTAGTGCTTGCGCACGTCACCGGCCGAGGTGCCGTTGCCGGAGATCCACAGCAGGCGCACCAGGCACACCACGCGGCCATCGCCGGCGCGGTATTCCAGCACCAGTGCGGTCCAGGTGGCGCCCTTGCGCAGGTACTGGGTGGCGATTTCGCCGGTACCGCTGTCCTGCTGGTCGGCCCAGGCACCGCGCACGTAGGACACCAGGTTGCGGTCGCGGCCACTGCGCTCGGCTTCGCGCGCGGCGGCGTTGAAGTCGACGATGGCCGGCGGGGTCAGCAGCGCGGACATGGCATCGAGCAGCGTGGACTTGCCCGAGCCGGAACGGCCGACGAACAGGAAGCCGCGCTCGGCGATCGGCACTTCGGTCAGGCCGTTGAAGGTGCCCCAGTTGTGCACCTGCAGGCAGCGCATGCGGAACTGCTGCAGGCGCGGGTCCGGCAGGCCGTCGTTGAACAGGGCGGGAGTGTGCTTGGAAATGGCCATGCGGTGCTCGGGTCTCTCAGGCTTCTGCAGCCGGGGTTTCGCGCAGCTGGCGGTACACCGCCGAAAGCTGGGACACGTCTTCGGCGGAGAACATCAGCTTCAGCGCCGGCGAGACTTCGTGGCGGTCTTCCTGGCCGCCAAGGCGGGTCAGGATGTGGTTGTCCTTCATCTTCTGCACGGCCGAGGCCACGCGGCGGTTGAAGCCGGCGCGGTCGGTGGACAGGTTCTTCTCGTAGATGGCCAGGGCTTCGGCCATCTCGGCATCGGCGACGACGGCGCGGTTGCCGCGCGCATCGGCCTCGGCCAGCTGCTGGCGCAGGAACAGCAGCAGCACCGAATCGATGAAGGTCAGCGGCGAGGTACGCAGCAGCACCGGGGCATCGACATCTTCGGTGTCGGCCTGGCGGGTGAACGCCACGCCGCTGTCACGGTCCAGCACCAGTTCCAGGAACAGGTCGGCCAGCGACGAGCGGATGGCGGCCTCGCTGCGGATCAGCGCGGGCCACAGCTTGGCGTGGCGCAGCTGGTCGATGCTGGGGCCGATCAGCAGCTGGCACAGCGCGCGGCGCGCATCCAGCGGCAGGCGGCCGGTATCGCCCATGTAATAGACGTCGTTGCCGCGGCGCGGCGCTGCAGCCACGGGTGCCGGTTCGGCCTCGTAGGCGTCTTCGACCAGGTCGGGCGCCGCTGCTTCGATGGGATCTTCATGCCAGCTCATGGCGTCTCTCCTGGGTGAACCAAACCAGCGGAATACGTGCGCGGCGCACCTGGCCGTCGCCTCCGCGCCATTGCGCAAGTTCCTGCTCGCCGGCGACCACGTTGCCGAAACGCGTGCCCAGCGACAGGTAGCCGATGACGCTGCCCAAGCCCTGCGGTGCTTCGCGCTGGGCCAGGGCCTCGGCGATGCTCAGGCGCGGCTGTGCGTCCAGCAGGTCGTGCAGGTCGCGGCGCAGGGTCCGGAAGTCGATTTCCGACGACGCGACCAGGTCGCCCACGCTTTCCAGGCTGATGGCGGCCGCGTCGTTGTATTCGACGTTGCCATCGACCTGGGCGCTGCGCGGGTCGTGCAGCTTCCATTGCGACCACGAGCGCAGGCGGCTGGTGGTCAGCTGCAGGTCGCGGCCGATGCTGCGCTGGGCGGGGAAATCATCGCGCAGGGCCAGGGCTTCGGACTGCGCCTGCTTCAGCAGCTGGTTGAGGCGGCGCTGTTCCAGATAGCCACGGCTCTGCACGAAGCCACGCAGGCTGCGCGCGAAGTTCTGCAGCACGTCGTGCACCTGGCCGCCGCGTTCCAGCATGGTGCTGGTGAAGCCGCGCAGGAAGTTGCGTTCGTTGCGGTCCAGGCGACGGGCGAAGCCGCGCGCAAGCACGGCCTCCAGCGCGGCGTCGAGCTGAGCGCTCTGCTCGGCATCATTGAGCAGGCGCCAGAACGCCTGGAAGCTGCGGCCGGCATCGCTTTCGCCGATGACATCGACACCTTCGAACAGCTGCGACAGCACGTCGCCGCGCTCGCCTTCGTCGTCGATGATGCGTTCGCGGAAATCACGGTTGAGCTGCTCGAAGTCATCGCGCACGCGGCGGAAGTCCTCGGTCAGTTCGTCGGCCAGGCCGATGATCTGGCGGGTGCGTTCCAGCGCGCGCTTGCCGTCCAGGGCCACCACGCGGCCGGCGCCGACGCGGGCGATCTCGGCATCGATGCGGTCGCGCTCGTCGTGCAGCGCGGACAGGCGCGCATCGGGATCGGCTTCGGTCTGCGCGGCCAGGGCCGAGAGCTGCTCGATGACCAGTGCCAGGCGGCTTTCGGTGGCGGCCACACGGGCCTGCTCCAGGCTGTCGGCGAAGCGGATCGCCTGCAGCGCCGGGGTCGACAGTTCGTACTGCTCCTGGTCGGCGCCTTCGGGCAGGCGGCGTTCCAGCCAGCCCTGGGCCAGCCAGTGGGCGATGTAGGCCTGGGCGGTACGCGGCAGCTCGCGCGACAGTTCGTCGCCGGCCAGCTGGTCCAGCGCGCGTTGCAGGCGCTCGTTCAGCACCGAAGACGGCAACGTGCGCTCGCCGTCCATCAGCAGGCCCTGCAGCAGGCCGATGATTTCCGGGGCGTGGTCGGCGGCAAGCAGCTTCCACTGGGGCTGTTCGCGCAGATGGCGGTAACGGGCAATGCGTTCGCGGTGCTTCATGCAGCGAAAGGATTCATGGACGCTGGCGGCTGCGGGCAGCCATGCACGGCTGCCGCGGGGGCAGCCGTGGACGTGCCGGCCACGCGGGGCCGGCGCGGTGCGGGCAGGCGGCTCAGCGCCTGCCGCCCACTTCGATGAAGCGCAGGAACTCGGCGCGGGTACGCGCGTCGTCGCGGAAGCTGCCCAGCATCTTGGAGGTGACCATGCTGACGCCGCGCTTGTGGATGCCGCGGGTGGTCATGCATTCGTGGGCGCCTTCGACGACCACGCCGACGCCGATCGGCTGCAGCACATCCTGGATGCACTGGGCGATCTGCGCGGTCATCTTTTCCTGCACCTGGAAGCGGCGGGCGTAGGCCTCGACCACGCGGGCCAGCTTGCTGATGCCCACGACCTTGCCGGCCGGCAGGTAGCCGACATGCACGCGGCCGATGATCGGCGCCATGTGGTGCTCGCAGTGGCTTTCGTACTCGATGTCGCGCAGGACGATCAGCTCGTCGTAGCCGGCCACTTCCTCGAAGGTCCGCTCCATGTAGGCGCGCGGGTCGTCGCGGTAACCGCTGAACCAGTCGCCATAGGCTTCGGCGACACGGCGGGGGGTATCCAGCAGGCCTTCACGGGACGGGTCCTCGCCGGCCCAGCGCAGCAGGGTGCGCACGGCATCCTCGGCCTGGTCCTGGGTCACATCGCCCTGCGGGGCGGCCTTTTCGTTGTTCTTGCTCATTGCGTACAGCGTCCCGAACGGGGGGCGAGCATCGTACCCGACCGGGGGGTGGGTCGTCCTGTGGGGACGGTTCATCGGGGGGTCTTTTGGGCGCCTTGTCTGGTACTGGGCTGGAGGGGGGTTTACGGCGTGTCCTGCACCGTCTGGCCCCCGCTGCCCCACCGACAACCAGCAGGCGCAACGCTTTCCCCAGTACACCCACCCGATCAACCATTCAGCAAAAACTATTGATAGGAATGAAATTAGTAGTATCCTATCTATCTCTTATGGACACGCCCCTCGACGAACGTACCCGGCTGCAGATGCAGCTCAGCTCCGGCCTGCTCTATGCAGGGCGACAGTGGCAGCGTCTGGCCGACAGCCGGCTCGGCAGCTACGGCATCTCCACCGCCTGCACCATGCCCCTGTTGATGATCGGCCGCTCCGGCGGCGGTATCCGCCAGGTGGCGCTGGCCCAGCAGCTGGGCATGGAAGGCCCGTCCCTGGTACGCCTGCTGGACAAGCTGTGCGCCAGCGAACTGGTCCGCCGCGAAAGCGACGCCAGCGACCGCCGCGCCAACCTGCTGTGGCTGACCGACGAGGGACAGGTGCTGGTGCGCGAGCTGGAAGAACAGCTCATCGGCCTGCGCCAGGACGTGTTCGGTGAACTTTCCATGGATGAACTGCAGGCCGTGCTGAAGGCATGGCGGCTGCTGGCCGAGGCGGCCGACCGCATCACGTGACGCCGTTCTCCTTGAAACACCGCCGCTGCCGTGCACGCGCCAGCGGCTTTTGCCCGTTGCCGTTGTCCTGTGTGTTGCCCTCCCCTCCCCCATCTCGCCCCCCCTACCGATGCCCGGTGAATTCAGTCTCCACGGAGTGTTCGTCCCGACCCTGCTCGGGTTGATGTTGTTGGCCTACCTGGTCAACAGCGGCCTGCACGCGCTGCTGCAGCGTGCCGGCGCCTATCGCCATGTCTGGCATCCGGCGCTGTTCAACCTGGCGCTGTACGGGATCGTGCTTGGCCTGCTGTTCCACCTCCTGCGTTGGATGCAATCGTGAACAAGATCGTGAAGAAGACCCTTCCCATACTGCTGACCAGCGCAGCGGTGATCGTCGCCCTGCTGGTGCTGCGCCAGCTGTGGGTCTATTACATGGATGAGCCGTGGACCCGTGACGCCCATGTCGGCGCCGACGTGGTGCAGGTGGCCCCGGATGTGTCCGGCCTGGTGGAATCGGTGAACGTGGCCGACAACCAGGCAGTGGAGAAGGGCGACGTGCTGTTCGTGATCGATCGCGCGCGCTACCGCATCGCGCTGGAACAGGCCAAGGCCAGCCTGGCCGAGCGCCAGGCGTCGGTGGCACAGCTGCGCCGCGAGATCGGCCGCGACCGCAGCCTGCAGGACCTGGTAGCCGCCGAGGATGCCGAAGTGCGCCGGGCCAAGCTGCAGGCCGCGCAGGCCGCGCTGGCCACCGCCCAGGCCGCGGTGGACCTGGCCGATCTGAACCTGGCCCGCACCGAGGTGCACGCACCGGCCGATGGCCGGGTCAACGACCGCACCATGCGCGTGGGCGACTACGTGGTGGCCGGCAAGCCGGTGCTGGCGCTGCTGGATACCGGTTCGTTCCGCATCGATGGCTACTTCGAGGAAACCCGCCTGCGCGGCGTGGCCCCGGGGCAGAGCGTGGACATCCGCCTGATGGGCGAGTCGACCGCGCTGCGTGGCCACGTGGAAAGCATCGCCGCCGGCATCGAGGACCGCTACCGCAGCAACGGCAGCACCCTGCTGCCGAACGTCACCCCGGCCTTCGACTGGGTGCGGCTGGCGCAGCGCATCCCGGTGCGCATCGCCATCGACGAGGTGCCGCAGGGCGTCGAACTGATCGCCGGCCGCACCGCCACGGTGACGGTGCAGACCAACAGCAGCAAGCACGCAGACAAGGCCGGCACCACGCCGACACAGGCGGGCCTGTGAACACCACCCTGCCCCGTCTTGGCCTGATCGTCGCGCTGGCCAGCCTGGCGGCCTGCAGGACCGTCGGACCGGATTACGCCCTGCCGGAAGGCTCGGCCTTCAAGCGCCCGGAGGCCAATGCCGCCTTCATCGACACCCGGAACCCGGACGTCGCCGCCAACCAGGCGCTGCCCGACCGCTGGTGGTCGCTGTACAACGACCCGGTGCTGGACGGCCTGATCACACAGGCGCTGCGTGACAACGTCGAACTGAAGGCCGCCGATGCGCACCTGCGCCGCGCCGCGGCCGTGTACGAACAGGCGATGGATGCCGGTGGCTTCGAGTACGAGGCCGAAGCCGGGGTCAGCCGCGCGCAGCTGTCGGCCGAGGCCTTCCTGCAGGAGCACGAACTGCCGGTGATCAACCTGGCCGACGGCAAGTTCTCCGCCAGCTACCAGTTCGACCTGTTCGGCAAGCTCAAGCGCGGTGCCGAAGCCGCCCACGCCGACGAACAGTCGGTGGCCGCCGCACGCGACCTGGCCCAGGTGAGCGTGGTGGCCGAGGTGGCCGACAGCTACCTGGAAATCTGCCACGCCAACCACGAACTGCACGTGGCCGAGCATTCGTTGCAGCTGCAGCAGCGCAGCCGCTCGGTCACCCAGCGCCTGATCCAGGCCGGCCGCGGCACGCCGCCGGAACTGGCCCGCGCCAACGCGCAGGTGGCCCTGCTGGAAGCCGCGCTGCCGCCGCTGCGCGCGCAGCGTTCGGCCGCGGCCTATTCGTTGGCCGCCCTGCTTGGCCAGACCCCCGGCCAGCTGCCGGCCGGGGTGATCGACTGCGCCGACGCGCCGCGCCTGGCCCAGCCCCTGCCGGTGGGTGATGGCCGCGCCCTGCTGCAGCGCCGCCCCGACATCCGCCAGGCCGAGCGCAAGCTGGCCTCGGCCACCGCGCGGATTGGCGTGGCCACCGCCGAGCTGTACCCGGACATCCGCCTGGGCGCCTCGCTCGGTGCCGCCGGCCTGCTGGAAGACTTCGGTACGCCGATGACCCAGCAGTGGTCGATCGGCCCGCTGATCTCCTGGACGCTGCCGTCCTCGGGCACCCACGCGCGCATCCACGCCGCCGAGGCCGGTGCCGATGCTGCGCTGGCCGAGTTCGACCATGCCGTGCTGCAGGCCCTGCGCGAGACGCAGACTGCGCTGGACCGCTACGCGCAGGACCTGCGCCGCCTGCAGTCGCTGCGCGAAGCCCAGCAGCAGGCCGCACTGGCCGCCGAGCAGAACCGCCGCCTGTACCAGGGCGGACGCACGCCGTACCTGTCCAGCCTGGACGCCGACCGCAGCCTGGCCACCAGCGATGCCACCCTGGCCGCTGCCGAGGCGCAGGTCTCGCGCGACCAGATCCATCTCTTCCTGGTGCTGGGTGGCGGCTGGCAGGCGACAGCCGCCCCGGCCGCGCCCGCCACCGCACAGGCCACGGCGAAGTAAGCCATGAACGCGCTGACCGACCGCCAGGCGTGGCTGTTCTCGATCAAGACCTACCTGGCCGCGGTGGCCGCGCTGTACATCGCCATGGCCGGCAACCTGTCGCGCCCGTACTGGGCGATGGGCACGGTGTACATCGTCAGCCAACCGCTGCTGGGCCCGACCCGGGCCAAGGGCGTGTACCGCATCGTCGGCACCCTGGTGGCCGGCCTGGCCACCCTGCTGGTGCTGCCGGCGCTGGTGGAAACGCCCCTGGTGCTGAGCGCGGCGATGTCGATCTGGCTGGCCGCCTGCCTGTTCCTGGCCCTGCTCAACCGCGGCCCGCGCGGCTATGCGTTCCTGCTGGCCGGTTACACCACCGCCTTCATCGGCTTCCCGGCGGTGACTTCGCCGGAAACCATCTTCGACACGGTGGTGGCGCGCAGCGAAGAGATCATCCTCGGCACGGTGGTGGCGGTGCTGGCCGCCTCGCTGCTGTTCCCGGCCTCGGTGCAGCCGATGCTGCGCACGCGCATCGGCAACTGGATGGAGGATGCGTCGCAATGGTGCCGGCAGATCCTCGAGCGCGGCCGTGCCCATGCCCCGCGCAACCGGCTGGCCGCCGACCTGGTGCAGTTCGAGGCCCTGATCGAGTTCCTGCGCCGCGATGATCCGCGTCATGCCGGTGGGGCCATTTCGATGGAACGCCTGCGCGAGCGCATGCTGCTGTTGCTGCCGGTGCTGTCCTCGATCGCCGATCGCCTGAGCGCGCTGCGCAGTGATGGCCAAACACTGCCCGAAGGGCTGCCTGCGCTGGTCGATGACATCCACGACTGGATCGACACACCCGCCAGTGCCAGCGACTACGCCCGCCTGCGCGCGCGCATCAGTGCGCTGAAGCCGCAGGTGGACAGCGACCTGCAGCACCTTCAGCTGGCCAGCCTGCTGCTGCGCCTGGAGGAACTGGTGGACCTGTGGCAGGACTGCCGCACCCTGCAGCACGCGATCGACCACGGCACCGCGCCGCTGGACCGCGCGCACTACCGTATCCGCACCGAACGCGTGGCCGCCGACAAGCATGTCGACTACGGCATGGCGCTGTTCTCCGCACTCAGCGCGGGCGTGGCCCTGATGAGCTACTGCGTGCTGTGGATCGGCCTGGGGTGGGAGGGTGGCGGCAACGGCGCGATGATGGCGGCGGTGACGGCGGCCTTCTTCGCTGCGCAGGACGATCCGGCACCGAGCATGGTCTCGTTCCTGGTGTGGGCCATCGTCGCCTCGCTGGTAGCCGGCGTGTACCTGTTCGGCGTGTTCCCGGCCGTGCATGACTTCGGCCTGCTGGCGCTGGTGCTGGCGGTGGCGTTCCTGCCGCTGGGCCTGTTGCTGCACCACCCCAAGAGCGCGCTGTTCGCACTGCCGCTGACGGTGAACCTGGCCGCCCTGCTGAGCCTGCAGAACACCTACAGCGCCAACATCCAGAGCTTCCTCAATTCGTCCATCGCCATGTTCATCGGCATCGGCTTTGCAGTGGTGATGACCCGCCTGTTCCGTTCGGTGGGTGCCGAGTGGACCGCGCGCCGCCTGGTGCGGCAGGGCTGGAACACGCTGGCCGAGGCCGCCGAAGGGCGCGGCCAGCAGGACCGCCAGCGCTTCGCCGCGCGCATGCTCGATCTGCTGGGCCTGCTCGCCCCGCGCCTGGCGGCGACGCCGGAAGGCAGCGACATCGCCTCGGTGGACATGCTCAACGAGGCGCGCATCGGCCTGAACATCCTGCAGCTGCGCCGCGCGCGGCTGGAACTGCCCGAGCGCAGCCGCGAGGCGGTGGAGCACATCCTGGAAGAGATCGCCGCGCACTACCGCCGGCAGATCGCCGCGCGCCACCCGATTGCCGCGGCCGAAGCCCTGCGCGAGCGCCTGGACACGTCACTGGGGCGCGTGGGTGGCGTGGCCGCCTGCAAGGCGCGCGATGAAGCATTGATGGGCCTGATCGGCCTGCGCTTCGCGCTGTTCCCCGAGGCGAAGGCGCTGGCGCCGGGGTTGGCGGACGCCGAAGCACCGTCGGTGTGATGCGATCCGCCGGGCGTGGCCCGGCGCTACCATCGTCATCCTTCGACCATGCCAACGGGACGGTTCAATGAGTTACGACATGATGGTGTTCGAGGCCAGCGTGGCCCCGCGCGACGCCGCGGCCTTCATCGCCTGGTTCGAGAAACAGGCGGAGTGGGGTGAGAACCACGAGTACGACGACCCGACGGTGAGCAGCCCGGCGCTGCAGGGCTGGTTTGCGGAAATGGCACAGGACTTCCCGCCGATGAACGGGCCGCTGAGCAACGACGATGACGATCGTGCCGAGGTGACCGACTACAGCATCGGCCGCCAGGTAATCTACGGCGCGTTCGCGTATTCGGTGGCCGAGCGTGCACATGGGCGCGTGCAGGACCTGGCCGAGAAGCACGGCGTGGGGTTCTTCGATCTGAGTGCCGATGAGCCGGCGATCGTGTTTCCGGACGGGCTGGTGTTGATCGCGGAGTAGGTGTGGCGGCAGGGCTGCGCCCTGCACCTGCGGTAGTGCCGGCCGCTGGCCGGCAACCTCAACGGCAAAAGCGGGTTTCCTGAGGGATGGCGCTCTGCTTTGGTGGGTGCCGACCGTTGGTCGGCACGGGGTCGGATATCGATGTCTGACAGATGTGTCGACCAACGGTCGACACCTACCAACAGCCGCAGTCGCCAGTAGATCCACGCCATGCGTGGATGGGGGTCAGAGCCCGTTCCCGTCGGGAACAGGATCCGACCCCGCTTCGGCGCCCAGCCGCCACGCCAATCCACCGAGGCGGCTCGCGTGCCGCTTCAACGCTGCCACCAGCACCTCTTCGCTGGCGGCCACATGCAGGCGCTGGCGGGCGCGGGTCAGGCCGGTGTAGACCAGTTCGCGTGACAGCACGCGGCTGTCCTGGCGCGGCAGCTGCAGCCACACTTCATCGAATTCCGAGCCCTGCGCCTTGTGCACGGTCATTGCGAACGCGCTCTCGTGCGCGGGCAGTGCGGCCGGGTGGAACGCACGGGGCTGTTCGGCGGTATCGCCGGGGAACCAGGCCACCATCGCGCCGCTGGGGTCGCGCAGGCAGATGCCGATGTCACCGTTGAACAGGCGGTGGCGGTAGCTGTTCTCGGTCACCAGCAGCAGCCGGCCCTGGAAGTAGCCGGGAGTATTGCCGGCCAACAGCTGTTCGATGCGGCTGTTGAGCCCGCGTGCCCCCTGCGGGCCTTCGCGCAGGGCGGTCAATACGCGCAGGCGGCCGGCCTGCTGCAGCGCGCGGCCGGGATCTTCCGCTTCGGCCAGCGCGCGCCAGTGCGACAGCAGGTGCTCGCGTTGCCCGCGCAGCGGGTCAGCATCGTTTTCATGGAAGCTGACACCGGACAGGCTGCCGCCACGCAGCAGGGCCAGGGCCGTGCGGCTGTCGCCCTCACGCACGGCCTGCGCCAGCGGCGCCAGCTGCAGTGCATCGCTTTGCCGGTAGCCACGCTGCAGCTGCACGCGGCGGCCGGCGAAGGCGCCTGGCGCGGCCTGCGGCTGCAGGGTCGGCGCCGCCAGCAGGCCGTGCAGGGCCTGCGCATCATCGGCGCGCGTACCGGTGCCATCGCCACTGGCGCGCAGGATGGCGCTGAGCACATCGCCGGCCTCCACCGAGGGCAGCTGGTCGGGGTCACCCAGCAGGATCAGCCGCGTGCCGCTGGCGATGGCATCGACCAGCTTGGCCATCAACGGCAGGTCGATCATCGAGGCTTCGTCGACCACCACCACATCCACCGGCAGCGGGTTGTCGGCGTGGTGGCGGAAACGCGGCGAATCGGGAATGACACCCAGCAGGCGATGGAGGGTGGTGCCGGTGCCCGGCAACGCGGCGCACAACGCCGGATCGAGGCCCTCTTCCTGCAGGCGCTGCACGGCCAGGCGCAGGCTCTCGGCCATGCGTTCGGCGGCACGCCCGGTGGGCGCGGCCAGTGCGACCTGCGGCACCGGTTCGCCGGCGTGCAGGGCCTGCGCGGCCAGCAGCAGCAACAGGCGGGCGATGGTGGTGGTCTTGCCGGTACCGGGGCCGCCAGTCACCAGCGCCAACGGGTGGCGCAGGGTGACACCCGCGGCGCGGGCCTGGTGGTCTTCCTGCGCCGCGGCAGCGGGGAACAGCCGCGCGAACAGGGGTGCCAGCGCCGCCATGTCCGGCGCCGGCAACGGGTGGCGGCCGATGCGCTGCAGTCCTGCCGCCAGCTGCCGCTCGTATTCGCGGTAGCGGCGCAGGTACAGCAGGCCGTTTTCCAGCACCAGCGGTGCCTCGTCGGCGGCCGCGCCGGGGTCCTCCGGCTGCGCCACCCACGGCGAAGCCTGCAGCTGGGCCAGCCACTGCGCCGGCGCGGGCCAGGCCTGGAAACCTTCCAGCACGCGCTGCGGCTGTGCCGGATCGAACGCGGCATGGCCCTGCGACACCGCCAGCGATGCCAGTGCGGCGGCAACCGCCACGCCATCGGGCGTGTCCTCGCGCAGACGCCGCAGACTGGTGGCCAGGGCATGGTCGAGGGTGCGCAGATGACCGCCGCGGTAAAGCTGCTGCAGCAGGGTGGCGCTCATGCGCGGGCTCCGATGGCGCGCGCGACCAGTTCGGCATGGGCGGCGTCGCCACCAGCGAACAGCGCATCGAGCCCATCCACCAGCGCCGGCGCGAAGCGGTCCACGTACACGCCATTGCCGTTGCCATCCAGGCCACGGCAGAACAGGTAGCGGATGCCGCCCATGTCGCGCACGTAGTCGTAGGCACCGCCCAGGCGGAAGCGCAGCCAGCGATGCAGGGCCACGGTGTAGATCAGCGCCTGCAGGTCGTATTCGCTGTGGCGCATGGCGATCTGCAGCAGGTCCGGGCTGTAGCCCGGCAGGCGGTTGGATTTGTAGTCGAGCACGTACCAGCGCCCATCGCGCACATAGGTGAGGTCGATCTTGCCGGTCATCAGCCCTTCCAGCCGGCGGCGCAGGCCGAAACCACGACGCGCACTGGAAATGCCATGGGCGTGCAGCAGCTGCAGCAGTGCCGGCACGGCGGTCGGTTCGATCGCGAAGTGGAATTCGATTTCGGCGCGGCGCTCGCCCTCGCCCAGGCTGTGCAGGGCACCGCCTTCGGGCAGCGCGACGGTGAGCGTGTGGCCGACCAGCGGCACCAGCACCGCCACGCCATCGTCGAGGTCCTCGTCGGCATAGCCTTCGTCGTGCAGCGCCTTGCGCAGCAGCTCGGCCTGCCCTTCGGGCGCGGGTTGGCCGGGTGTCCAGCCGCCCCATGCGGCGAAATCGACGTTCTCCAGCGCCTCGTGCAGCACGTTGCCGAAACGGCTGCCCATGAAGCGCGGGTCCAGCGGCGCGGCTTCGGCGGCAGCGGGTTCGGGCAGGGCCGGTTCCAGCGGCAGTTCCGCGCCGGCCGGCTCATCGGCCGCGGGCGACGGCAGTTCGGTCGCAGCGGCTTCGATGTCATTGCCGGCATCGGCATGTGCCAGCTGGGTGAAGCTGTACACCCACCAGTCGTGCGGCACGCGCCGGGTCAGGCTGCGCACGGCCGGCAGTTCGCCTTCCTGTTCCACCGGCAGCTGCGGCAGGCGCAGCACCGGCTCGCTGTCGTCGATATGCACATCGGCGTGCGCGCGCAGCCCCTGCAGGTCACCCAGCAGCGGTGCCAGGCGGGTCCTGCCCAGTCCGGCGAGGTCGCCGATGGCAATCCACAGCGCATGCTCGGCGCGGGTCAGGCCGACGTACAGCAGGCGCGCATCCTCGGCGCGTTGTTCGCGGTCGCGCTGCCCGCTGGCGGCATCCCAGGCCTCGTCCTTGTCCAGCTTCCAGTGCAGCTGGCGCTCGCCGCCCACGTGCACGGTGCAGTGTGCGGCGTTGTTGGGTGCGCCACCGTCGATGCCAACGAACGGCAGGTAGACCAGCGGGTACTCCAGGCCCTTGCTCTTGTGCAGGGTGATGATCTGCACGCGGCGCGCATCCGACTCCAGCCGCAGCAGCTGCTGTTCGTCGTTCTGGTCGGCGTTGGCCATCTGCCCCTGCAGCCAGTCCAGCAGGCCATGCATGCCCAGCGCCTGCGCGGAGGCTTCCTGCAGCAGTTCGCCCAGCTGCAGGTAGTTGGTCAGCCGGCGCTCGCCATCGATCAGCGCCAGCAGGCGCTCGCCCTGTGCGGCGCAGACATCGGCCACCACGGCGAACGGGCCGCCGCGCTGCCAGCGCTCGCGCCAGTGCAGCAGCTGCGCCTGGAACGCACGCTGCAGGTCACCCTCGCGTTCCATGCTGGCGATCGCGCTGGCCCGCTGGCCGAGCAGCACCGTCGCCAGCGCCGCACGCAGGCGGCCTTCGTCGGCCGGTTGCAGCAGGGCCAGCAGCAGCGCGCGCAGGTCGCGCGCCTCGCTGGTGGAGAACAGGCTCTGCTTGCCGGCTGCCACCGCCGGAATGCCCACCGCCGCCAGCGCGCGCTGCACCAGCGTTGCCTCGCGGTGCGAGCGCACCAGCACGGCGATGTCACCGGGCTGCACGGGGCGGCCGCGCAGGATGGCGGTGCCGGCGCGCGCGTCCAGCAGGGTCTGGTGGATGTCCGCCACGCAGGCGTGGGTGGCGGCGGCACGCGAGGCGTCGGCGCTCAGCGCCTTGTCGCCGTCGCTGCGCAGCACGCGCAGGGTCAGTGCCGGCGCCGCTGCACCGTCGCGCTGGTAATCGTCGTCGCTGCGCACGCCACCGGGACGGACCGGCTCGAAGCCGATGCCCGCCTCCAGGAACGCGTCGTCGCCGCCGTTGTCGTACAGCGCCTGCAGCGCGCGCAGCACCGAGGGCCGCGAACGGAAGTTCTGGTCCAGCGGCGGTGCCGGCCGCGCGGCCTGCTTGGCCTTGAGGTAGGTGTGGATGTCGCCGCCACGGAAGCCGTAGATCGCCTGTTTCGGGTCGCCGATGAGGAACAGCGCCGGTGGCAGGCCCAGCTGCTGCACCTCCGGCGAATCGCCGAACACGGTGTGGAAGATGCCCCACTGGCGATCATCGGTGTCCTGGAATTCATCGACCAGGGCGATGCGGTACTGCTGGCGCAGCTTGCGTACCAGCTCCAGCCGCTGCGGGCCCTCCAGTGCATGGGCCACGCCGTCGATCAGGTCGTCATAGGTCTGCACGCGGCGCGTGCGCTTGAGCGTGGCCAGGCGCTGGGTGGCTTCCTCGCGCAGGGCGTGCAGGAACTCCAGCGCAGCGGCGCGCAGCCACTGCTCGCGCTGGGCCAGCAGGGCCACGTAGCGCTGCAGCGGGGCCTGCAGCGGCGAGGACGGCGTGCGGTCGGCGAACTTCTTGTTGGTCTTGGCCACCAGCGCATCGGGCAGCAGCGCCGGCAGGCGGTCGCTGGACAGCAGTTCGGTGGCATCGCCGCGCCCGGCCCAGGCCAGCAGCTGCCGGCCCAGCGGATGCAGCCAGCCCAGCTTGTAGGAAACGCCGTTGATCCACTTGTTGTCGACGGCCTCGCACAGGTCGAGGAAGAACTGCTCGCCATGCTCGCGCACGGCCATCGACAGGTCCGCCGCCGCGCCCTGCAGGGCCGCGCGGGGATCCTCCACCGCCAGCGGCTGCGGGCGCGGGTACAGCGGCGGCGAGGCCAGCAGCGCGCGCAGGTCCGAGGCCAGCGCGTCCGGGTTCGACCACAGCCAGGTCAGCGGCTCCAGCGTCGCCGCATCGTTGGCGTGCACGCGCCACAGGTCGGCCGCCAGTTCCTCCAGCAGTTCGCGGTCGCTGGCCAGCAGTTCCGGCGGATCGAAGGTATGCCCGCTTTCCAGCGCATGCTCGCGCAGTACGCGGGTGCAGAAGCCGTGGATGGTGAAGATCGAGGCCAGGTCGATTTCATCGGCGGCCACCTGCAGGCGGCGCTTCAGCGCGACGGCGCTCTCGCTGCCCGCTTCAAGGTGGCGCTGCAGCACCTGCCGGGTCAGCAGCGCGTCGGGGGCCTCGTCATCGGCGGGCGGCAGATCGACCAGGCGCGCGGCCAGCGCCAGGCGCTCGCGGATGCGCTTGCGCAGTTCCTGGGTGGCGGCGTCGGTGAAGGTGACCGCCAGGATCTGGCCGATGCGCAGGCCCTGTTCCACCACCAGGCGGGTGAACAGCGTGGCCAGGGTGAAGGTCTTGCCGGTACCGGCGCTGGCCTCGATCAGGCCGATGCCCTGCAGGGGCAGCAGCAGGTAGGGATCCACGGGGTTGCTCATGCGTCGGCCTCCTTGCCGGTGCCCGCCGGGCCACGCCCATCGCGTACCGCACCGAACACGACCTGGCTGTTGCGCAGCAGGTCGGCGTAATCATCGTCATCGGCGAAGGGATCGGCGCCGCGCAGCAGCAGCTGCCACGCATCGCTGTTGGCTTCGCCCCAGCTGCGGTCGCTGCCGTGCCACTGCTTCCAGCCTTCGCTGCGTTGTTTTTCCACGGGGGCGGTGAACAGCACCCAGCCGGTGTACGGGGCGAAGCGCAGCGGCTCGCGCAGGCCGCGCTGGCGCAGCTGCAGCAGGGCGCGCAGGGCGGCGCGTGCAGCCGCCGCGCCCGGTGCGGGCAGGATGTGCGGCCCGGGGCCGGCGTCGCCGCCATCGTGGAACTGCACCAGCGGCAGCGCGTCACCGGCGGCATTGGCCAGCAGCCAGTCCAGGCCCTGGCGGATCACTGCATTGCCGTTCAGCGTGCCGGCGCGCAGCCGCACCAGGCCTTCGGGGTGGCGATCGGCCACGCGGCCGTGCAGGCGCACGCCGTCGATCTCCACTTCATACCGACGGCTTTCCAGCGGCTGCCCCTGCATCCAGCCCAGCATCGCGCTGGCGTAGGGGCGGGTCTTGAGCTGTTCCGCCTCGAACTGGCGCTCGCCCAGCGCACCGGACGGCAGCAGGCCGCGGGCACGCAGGCGCGGGTACAGCGGCTCGACATCACCGCTGATGGTGGCGCGCACCACGGCAGCCTGCACGCTGCGCTTTTCCGGGCCGCGCGAGGACAGCACCAGCGGCTCCAGGTCATCCACGTCTTCGACGTCGTCGGCCAGGCGCAGGCCCAGTGCCTGGGCCAGGAACTGCCCGGCCGGGTCGCACAGGAAGCGGCGCAGCGTATCCAGTGCGACTTCGGTTTCCACCGCATCGTCCACGGGCGGCGGCAGCGCGGCGTCGAACCACGGCTGCAACCCGCCACGCTGGCCGGCCATTCGCCCGGCGGCCGGGTGCCACTGCCGGCGGTAGCTGAAACGGCGCGGATCACCCTCGCCGAAGGCGGCAGGCGAGAACGGCTGCAGCGCATGGCGCGCGGTGAACCCGCGGGTGGCCGCGACCGGGTCCTGGTGGTAGGCCGCAGCCGCGTCGATCAGCTCGCTGACCAGCACCGAGGGCTCGCGCACGCTGCCATCGCGCGGGTCGGCGCCCAGGTAGCTCAGGTAGAACACATCCTGCGCGGCGGCGAACAGCTGCAGGAACAGGAAGCGGTCATCTTCGCGGGTCGAACGGTCGCCCGGTCGGCGGCGCGGCGTGTCCAGCTCGGCGGTGAGCTGGTTCAGGCCAGCGGCCGGGTCGCGGCGCGGGAAGTCGCCATCGTTGAGGCCCAGCACGCAGATCACCCGGAACGGCAGCAGGCGCATCGGCACCATGCGGCCGAAGCTGATGCCGCCGGTCAGCAGCGGCGCACGCGTATCGGCCTCGGACAGGGCACCGGCGAAGTGCGCACGCACCACCTCCGGCGGCACGCCGTCCTCGAAGCCGGCCTTGTGCGCGTCGTCGGCAAACTGGTTGAGCAGCTTGCGCAGGCGCTCCAGCGCGCGCTGGCTGTTGGGTGAACTGGGTGCTTCCGGCAGCAGCGCATCGAGCAGGGACAGCAGGCGCTGCCGCCATTGTGCCGGGCTCAGGGTCTCGCCCAGCCTGCGCTGGTAGAGCGCCAGCACGCGCAGCAGGCGCAGCAGCCGGTCCAGCGCGTCCAGTGCGCCGCCCTCCAGTTCGATCCACGGCGCGACGCCGGCCAGGTCGACATCACTGCCGGTGGCGTGGCCCAGCAGCAGGCGATCCAGCGCGAACTGCCAGGTGTAGGCATCGTCGCGCGGCGCCTGCAGCTGGCCGCGATGGTTGGCATCGAGGCCCCAGCGCGCGCCGGCCTGCTGCAGCCAGCCATGCAGGCGGTCGAAATCCACCGCCTCCAGCCCGGCCGCCTCGGCCAGCGGCGCGCTGGCCAGCAGGTCCAGGATCTCGTTCAGGCCGAAGCGCGATACCGGCAGCGACAGCAGGTGCACGAACACGTCGGCCAGCGGCTCGCCCGCCAGCGGGCTGCTGTCGGCCAGCGCATAGGGAATGTGTTCCTCGTCGCCGCCACGGCCACCGAACACGGCTTCCAGGTACGGCACGTAGGGATCGATGTCCGGCGCCAGCACCGCGATCTCGCGGGCCTGCAGCGGCGGGTCGAAGCGCGGGTCCTGCAGCAGGCTGCGCAACTGGTCGTGCAGCACCTGCAGTTCGCGCAGGCGGGTATGGCAGGCATGCACCTGCAGGCTGGGGTCATCGCTGCGCAGTTCCGCGCGCAGTTCGCCCGAGGGCAGCGCGCGGCGGTGGAACAGATCGCGCTGCAGGCGGTGCAGCAGGCTGTCTGCCAGGCCGCCCTCGGCCAGGGTCGGGCGGGTGTCATCCTCGGGATCGGAGTACGCGGCGATCTCGCCGGCCGGGTGCACCACTTCGTAGCTGCCCAGCACCGCCATGAAGTCGCGGCCAGCCGCGCCCCAGGCCTCCAGCAGGCGGTTCTCGCCGGCGGCCTCGCCGAAGGGATCGGGTGCGCCGCTGCGCAGGCGCTCGGCCAGGGTCTGCAGGTCGCCCCAGTAGGACTGCACCGGCGTGGGCATATAGAAGTGCAGCTCGCCCACGCGGGCCTGGGTGGCCATCACCCGCAGCACATCGGGCGAGATGTTGAGCGTGGCGAACGCCGACAGGCGCGGCGGCAGGCCGTTCGGCTTCGGCTTGTCCGGGCCTTCGAAGCGATCCAGGTAGGCCTGGATGCGCCGCGCGCGGTAACCGCGTCCGCCGGCGATGGCCCGCCACAGGATCGCCTGCGGATCGGCCGGGTCGGCGCCGGCATCCCAGCGCAGCAGCCAGTCACGGCGCCAGGCCTGGTACTTCTCGAACACGGAGGCCAGCTCGCCCGCCAGCGCCCACGGCTTCAGGGCATCACCGCCGGCAAGATAGGCCTGCAGCGCACGCATCGGTGGCTGTGCCAGCAGCGCGGGGTCGCGCAGCGCCTGGTACAGCTTCCAGTGCAGGCCGGCGGCATCGAGGTCGTCGCTTTCGCCGGTGACGTTGGCGTTGAGCGCGCGTGCGACGAACTCGCCCGGGGTGAGGAATTCCAGGTTGGCGGCCACGCCATACTCGGCCGCCAGGGTTGCCTGCAGCCAACGCCGCATCGCCACCTGCGGGATCAGCACCACCTCCGGCGCCAGCAGCGGCTGGCCCGGCACCGGGGTGCGCACGTTGCGGGCCAGCAGGGCGGCCAGCACGTCCAACGAGTTGGAGTGATAGAGGCGGAAGTCGCTGAACGGGTCGGTCATCGTGCACAGTGTGCAGGACGCTCGGCAGTATTCAATGGTGACGTACGTCACTGGGGGACGCAGCGACCGCTGCGATGGATTGTTCCGGCACCCCCGGGAATTGTCCCGGCCTGTCGCCGGCCGCGACGTGCCACAATACTGCACCGTCCAGTCTGCTTATGTTCAGCCGACTGACCCCACCCTTCGATGTCTAAAAAACGTTAATGGTGCCCATGTCGGCTTCCGCCTCCAGTCTGGTGCAGTTGTCCAACGTCCGCATCGACCGGAGCGGACGCACGATCCTGCGCGACGTTTCGCTGCAGGTTCCACAGGGCAGCATCACCGCCGTGCTGGGCCCGTCCGGCAGCGGCAAGTCGACCCTGCTGGCGGCGCTGACCGGCGAACTGCGCCCGGTCGCCGGTGAGGTCACCCTGTTCGGCAAGCCCATTCCGCATGACAGCGGCGCGCTGCTGGAAATGCGCAAGAGCGTGGGCGTGCTGCTGCAGGGCAATGGCCTGCTGACCGACCTCACCGTGGCCGAGAACGTCGCCCTGCCCCTGCGCACCCATACCCGCCTGCCGGCGGCGGTGCTGCGCCGGCTGGTACAGATGAAGCTGCACGCGGTGGGCCTGCTGGCCGCCGCCGATGCCTGGCCGCGCGAGCTGTCCGGTGGCATGGCGCGCCGCGTGGCACTGGCCCGCGCGCTGGCCCTGGATCCGCCGCTGATGATCTACGACGAGCCGCTGACCGGGCTGGACCCGATCGCCTCCGGGGTCATCATGAGCCTGATCCAGCGCCTCAACCACAGCCTGGGCCTGACCAGCATCATCGTCAGCCACCACGTGCATGAAACCCTGCCGATCTGCGACCAGGTGATCGCCATTGCCAATGGCGGCATCGTGTTCCAGGGCACGCCCGAAGCGCTGCAGTCCAGCCAGGACCCGCTGCTGCGGCAGTTCCTGCATGGCCAGCCCGACGGCCCCATTCCGTTCGACGCCGCTCCGCGGGCGAGGGTTGCCTGATGCCGTTCGTGCAAGCCACCCGTTCGCTGGGCCGCGCCGGCCTGTTCTCGCTGACCGTGCTGCGTGGTTCGCTGCCGACGCGTGATTTCCTGGCCGAGCTGACCCGCGAGATCTACAAGATCGGCGCGCGCTCGCTGCCGATCATCGCCGTCGGCGGTGCCTTCGTCGGCCTGGTGCTGACCCTGCAGGGCTACCGCACGCTGACCACCTTCGGTGCGGCCGACGCGCTGTCGACCCTGCTCGGCCTGTCGCTGTACCGCGAGCTGGCGCCGGTGCTGACCGCCCTGCTGTTCATCGGCCGCGCCGGCAGCTCGATCGCCGCCGAACTGGGCCTGATGCGGGCCACCGACCAGATCAAGGCATTGGAGCTGATGGCCATCGACCCGGTGGCCAAGGCGGTGGCGCCGCGCTTCTGGGCGGCGGTGCTGACCGTGCCGCTGCTGACCGGCATCTTCTGCTCGCTGGCCATCAGTGCCAGCTACTTCGAAGCCGTGCACGTGCTGGGCCTGGACAATGGCGTGTTCTGGTCGGCGCTGCGCAACAGCGTGGACTTCTGGGATGACTTCGGCGTGGCGATGCTGAAGTCGGCGATCTTCGGCGGCACCGCCGCGCTGGTGGCCTCCTACGTCGGTTTCCATGCCGAGCCGACCATCGAAGGTACTTCGGTGGCCACCACCCGTGCGGTGGTCAACGCCTCGCTGCTGGTGCTGATGTTCAACTTCGTGCTGTCGGCAATGTTGTTCACCTAACCCCTCCTTTGGCGGTGCGCAGGGCGCGCGGCCACCACGACTCGATCAGGTAATCCACATGGCCATACGCGGTCCCAGACTCGAATTCTCCGTCGGCGCATTCCTGCTGCTGGCCCTGGCATCGCTGATGGTGCTGGCCGTGGCCTCGACCAACCAGCGCTGGAGCTGGGGCGGCCAGGGCTATGAGCTGAAGGCACGCTTCTCCCAAGTCGGCCAGCTGCGCAAGCAGGCGCCGGTGAAGATCGGCGGCGTCACCGTCGGCCAGGTCGCCTCGATCGAACTGGACCCGGTGAAGTTCGAATCGATCGTGACCCTGCGCATGGACAGCAAGGTCAAGGACCTGCCGGCCGACACCTCCGCCGGCATCTTCACCAGCGGTTTGCTCGGCGAGAGCTATATCGGTCTGCAGCCCGGTGGTGATCCGGAAGTGCTCAAGCCCGGTGAGGAGATCGTCTTCACCCAGCCGGCGGTGGACCTGCTGCAGCTGGTCGGCAAGTACATGTTCAGTGGCAGTGCCGGTGGCGCTGGCCAGAAACCCAACGATGGCGAGCAGTCGCCTGCAACGGAACCGCAACCATGAAGATGAAACTGATCCCGGCCCTGCTGGCCTCGTCGCTGCTGCTGGCCACCCCGTTCCTGGCCCAGGCGCAGTCCGCCCCCGCCGCTGCCGCCGCCCCGCAGGGCCAGGCCGGCAAGGTGGTGATCGACGCCAGCAGCCGCATCATGTCGACCCTGCAGCAGCGCCGCGCTGAGTTCACCAGCAACCCGGCCAGCCTGCGCAGCTACATCGACAGCGAACTGACCCGCACCTTCGACCGCGACTATGCCGCGCGCCTGGTGCTGGGCACGCACGCCCGCGGCGCCTCCGACGCCGACATCAAGCTGTTCGCCGATGCGATGGCCGACAGCCTGATGCAGCGCTACGGCTCGACCCTGCTGAACATCCAGGGCAAGCCGAGCTTCCGCCTGAAGGGCGAGAGCCCGCTGCCGGGCAACCGTGGCGTGCGCGTGGCCACCGAGCTGGTGCGTGCCGGCAACGAGCCGACCCCGGTCGAGTACTGGATGCGCAACGTCAACGGCCAGTGGAAGATCTTCGACGTCAACATCGAAGGCATCTCCTACGTGCAGACCTTCCGCAACCAGTTCGACGCCCCGCTGCGCCAGAAGGGCATCAAGCAGGTGGCCAGCGAACTGCGCAGCGGCAGCATGCAGGCCGGGCCGGCCGGCAATGGCAAGTAAGCCGCTGGCACTGCTGGAAGGCGACACCCTGCGCCTGCGCGGGGTGCTCGACCGTGCCGCGGTGATCGCTTTGTGGCCGCAGCTCCAGGCCCTGCCGGCAAAGCTGGCACGACTGGAGCTGGGCGAGGTCGAGCGCGTGGACAGCGCCGGCCTGGCGCTGCTGGCCGAACTGGCCGCGCGTGCGCGCACCCAGGGCCACCCGCTGGCGATCTCCGGCACCCCGGCGGGTTTCAACGAACTGAGCGCGGCCTACCGGCTGTCGCCCGATCTGGATTTCAATGCACTTTCTGCTGCGAGCTGACATGAACGTCGTACGCGCCATTCCCCTGATGATCCTGGCCCTGGCGCTCAGCGCCTGTGCCGGCAAGCCCGCGCGCAGCGATGCGCCGGTGGCCGACACCGTGGTCCCGGCCAGCACGGCCGCCGATGCACCCGCTGCCGATACCGGCACGGTTGAAGCGGCACCGGCTGCCGCCGCGGACGACGCAACGGCGACGGCCACCCCGCCGCCGGCCGACACCGCCGAAACCGATGCCGCCACGGCGGCCGCCGCCGCGGCACCCGGTGGCGATGACGATTTCGACGCGCTGTACGGCAACGCCGGCACGGCCGCCACCACGGCTGCCTATGACCCGTGGGAGCCGCTGAACCGCCGCGTGCACCGTTTCAACGTGGGCGTGGACAACGTGATCGCGCGCCCGCTGGCGACCGCCTACACCCACGTGGTGCCGCGCTTCGCACGCACCGGCGTGAGCAACTTCTTCAGCAACATCCGCTCGCCGGTCACCATCCTCAACCAGCTGCTGCAGGGCCGCCCGGATGATGCGTGGGATACCCTCGGCCGCTTCCTGATGAACTCCACGGTGGGCATCGGTGGCCTGTTCGACCCGGCCAGCAAGGCGATGGTGCCCAACCGCCGCGAGGACTTCGGGCAGACCCTGGGTGCCTGGGGCTGGCGCCGTTCGCGCTACGTGGAACTGCCGTTCTTCGGCCCGCGTACCGTGCGCGATGTGTTCGGCCTGGCGGGCGACATGCCGCTGTCGCCGATGCGCACGATCGAGGAAGACAAGATCCGCATCGCCCTGCAGGGCCTGCAGCTGGTCGACACCCGCGCGCAGCTGATGGCGGTGGACGACCTGCGCAGTTCGGCGGTGGATGAGTACGCGCTGGTGCGCGATGCCTGGCTGCAGCGCCGCAACTACCAGATCGAGAACGACCTGCGCGGCAAGCGCGAGCGCGGCAGCGACGATGAGAATTCGCCGATTCCGGTGGATGCCATGCCGATGCCGAACTGGACCAACTGATCACCGTGGTCCAGGCATGAAAAACCCCGCCTTGGCGGGGTTTTTTTTGCGCGGCCTGGGGTCGGAGCCCTTTCCGTGGGAAAGGGATCCGACCCCGTGCGATCAGGCGGCGAGTGCGGCGTCGATCGCCTTGCGCAGGCGCGCGTCATCGGCGGCCACGTCCGGGGCGAAGCGTGCAACGACCTTGCCATCGCGGCCGACCAGGAACTTCTCGAAGTTCCACAGCACTGCCGGTGCGGCGTGGATCGGAATCTCCTTGCTGGCCAGGCGCTCGCGCAGCGGGCCTTCACCGATGGCCTGCGGCTGCGCAGCGGTCAGCTGCTGGTACAGCGGGTGGGTGTCCTCGCCGGCCACGCTGATCTTGGCGAACATCGGGAAGGTGACGTCGTAGGTCAGCTGGCAGAACTGCTGGATCTCCGCTTCGCTGCCCGGCTCCTGGCCGAGGAAGTTGTTGGCCGGGAAACCCAGCACTTCCAGGCCCTGGGCCTGCTTTTCCGCGTACAGCGCCTGCAGGCCTTCGTACTGCGGGGTCAGGCCGCACTTGGAGGCGACGTTGACCACCAGCAGGACCTTGCCCTGGTAATCGCCCAGGGTGGAGGGCTGGCCGTCGATGGTGGTGAGGGAAATATCCTGGATCGGGGCGCTCACGCGGGGGCTCCGGCTATGGCGGGGAAAGGTCCACCAGCATAGCGCTGCGCGGATGCGCCGCGTGCGATCAATCCACGCAGATCGTGCCCTGCGCCTTGCCGTCCTCGATGCGCTGGCGGCAGCCGAAGTTCTGGCTGACATCACGCTGGCAGGTGCCGGTTGCCGCCACGCCCGCCTCGGCTTCGCCCGTGGCCAGGCACTGGCCGCTGCAGTCGCGCTTGCTGCTGCAGGCCTTGCCCGCATCGGCATAGGGAATCACGCACTGCACGCGTTGCAGGCGACCCAGCGGTTGCAGGGTGCCACCGGCGGCGCGGCAATCCACATCGCGCGCTTCCTGGTAGGCCTCGGTGGCTTCCGGCGTGTCTGCCGCCGCCGGCTGTGCCGCCGCATCAGCAGCAGGCGGCGTGCTGCTGCAGGCCGACAACAGGGCGGCCAGGGCCAGGCTGGCAAGGAAGCGTAGACGCATGGTCGGACCTGCAGGCGGTAATCGAGGCCGCCAGCATACGCATTGCCTGGTGCAGGTGGTGTGTCAGTGCACTCAGGTCTCTTCGCCCTCGCTGGCCTCGTCCTCGCCACCCTCTTCTTCCGCCTCGCCCAGGTCGCCCAGCAGCTGCTGCACCTGCTCGTTGGCCAGCGTCTCCACGCCACGCAGGCGGCGTTCGATGGTGCGCGTCTTGCGGCTGGCCGCGCCGATGCTGCGGCCGACCGTGGTGATCTGCTTCTCGGCTTTTTCCAGGATGCCGGCGAACTTGCCGAACTCGCTCTTCACCGCACCCAGCAGGCTCCACACTTCGCTGGAGCGCTTCTCGATGGCCAGCGTGCGGAAGCCCATCTGCAGGCTGTTGAGCAGCGCGGTGATGGTGGTCGGGCCGGCCACCACCACGCGGTGGTCGCGCTGCAGCAGGTCGACCAGGCCGGGACGGCGGATGACCTCGGCATACAGGCCTTCGGTGGGCAGGAACATCACCGCGAAATCGGTGGTGTGCGGCGGCACGATGTACTTCTCGGAGATCGACTTGGCCTGCACCTTCACCGCGCGTTCCAGCTGCGCGCCCTGGACGCGCACCAGCTCGGCATCGCCCTGGTCCTGGGCGTCCAGCAGGCGCTCGTAATCTTCGCGCGGGAACTTGGAATCGATCGGCAGCCACACCGGCGCGTCGTCGCCACGGCCAGGCAGGCGCACCGCGATGTCGACCATCTCGTTGCTGTCCGGGCGCACCTTCACCGCGCGCGCGTACTGCTCCTGGATGAGCGTCTGTTCGAGGATGTTCTCCAGCTGTACTTCACCCCAGCTGCCGCGCGTCTTGACGTTGGTCAGCACGCGCTTGAGGTCGCCCACGCCGGTGGCCAGCTGCTGCATTTCGCCCAGGCCGCGCTGCACCTGTTCCAGGCGCTCGGAGACCAGCTTGAACGACTGCCCCAGGCGCGTTTCCAGCGTGGTCTGCAGCTTCTCGTCCACGGTCACGCGCATCTGTTCCAGCTTCTGCGCGTTGTCGCTCTGCAGCGCGCGCAGCTGTTCTTCCAGGGTCGTGCGCATCTCGGCGATGCGTTGTTCGTTGCGCTGGGTCAGCTCCTGCAGGCGCAGGCCGAGGCTTTCGGTCAGGCGCTGCTGCGACTGCGCGCCTTCCTCGCGGCCCTTGCGCGCATCGTCCACCAGGGTCTGGCGCAACGCGCCCAGCTGGCTGTCGGTGCGGGTGGTCAGTTCCTGCAGCTGCTGGCCGAAGGCGTGGATGCGAGCTTCCTGCTGCTGGCCGAACACTTCCAGCTGTGCGCGCAGTTCCTGCAGGCGCTGGCCCATCAACGCACCGCTGCGCTGCTGGCTTTCGGCCGCTTCGGCGCGGGCCTTGCGCGCATCTTCGCCAAGCGCTTCGCGCAGCAGGTCCAGGCGCTGGTCGGTGCGGGTGGACAGATCGGTCAGCGCGCGGGCGAAGCCATCGAGCTGTTCGCGCAGTTCGCTGCGGCCGGCCCGCGCCTCCTCGCGCACGGCCTGTTCCAGGCGGTCATGGGGCGGGCGGCGCAGCAGGGCGACCAGCTGCAGGACGAGGACGGCCAGGAGGAGGGCGCCGAGGAGCAGGAATTCAGTTTGCATGCCGCCAGTGTAGGCTGGCCCCGTCTCAAACGCTGCGTCTGGCCATGCTCGAACTGTACGGAAAGCCAACCTCGATCAACGTGCGCAAGGTGCTGTGGCTGTGCGCCGGGCTGGACCTGGCGGTGCGGCACCATGCGGCACCCGATGCGGATCTGCTGCGCGGCCTGAACCCGAACGCACAGGTGCCGGTGCTGCGCGAGGGCGACTTCGTGCTGTGGGAATCCAACAGCATCTGCCGCTACCTGGCCGCGCGCGCCGGGCGCCACGACCTGTTGCCGGTGGCGCCGCAGGCACGGGCGCGGGTGGAGCAGTGGATGGACTGGCAGGCGACCGATCTGAACACGGCGTGGCGCCACGTGTTCATGGCGCGCGTGCGCCGGCATGCCGATTACCCGGACGATGCGCGGGCGGAGGCGAGCCTGGCGCAGTGGAACCGCCTGATGACGATGCTCGACGGGCAGCTGGCCGGCCACGCGCACGTGGCCGGCGCGGATTTCACCCTGGCGGACATCGTGCTCGGCCTGTCGACGCAGCGCTGGCGCAGCACGCCGGGCGGCAAGCCGGTGCTGGCGAATGTCGACGCGTGGTTCGAGCGGTTGCGGCAGCTGCCGGGGTTTGCCGCGCACGTCGACAACGGCGTTGCCTGAGGGGTGGGGTTTGCTTGCAGGGCTTGCAGCCCTGCACCTGCTGCAAGCCAGAGCAACGTCAACGTCAAAAACCTGCATCCCGTGGGCATGGCGCTCACGCCCCCGCAACCGGACCCACCCCGCCTTCGACAGTTTCCCGCGATCTGTCAGAACCTGCTGCTGTTGGTGGTGGGTGCCGACCGTTGGTCGGCACACGAGCGAAGCGACCGGCTTCTGCTTTTCTTTTTTCTTTTCCGTGGCTGGACGCGCACGGAAATTGTCAGAGGCCGGGCGGGTGGGTTGCGCGGGGGTGTAGGCCGCATGGATGCGGCTGACAAGCCTCCATGGGTGAGGGCGCTTTGCTTGCGAAGCACTGCTTCGCAAGCGCCCGAACGCACAGCCGCCAGCGGCTGGGCCGGCTTGGGGATTCACGGCGTCCCCCGCGCAACCCACCCGCCCGGCCAAGCGCAGGGTTTTGCGTTCCGCGGCCAGCCACGAGGGGCTCAGCCGTTGGCCATGATCCTTACCAGCCTTCCAGCACGATCTTGCCCTTGGCACGATTGCTTTCCAGCAGCGCATGCGCGCGGCGCAGGTTGGCCGCGTTGATGCGGCCGAAGTGCTCGCCCAGCGTGGTCTGCAGCACCCCGGCATCGACCAGCTCGGCCACGCGGTTCAGCAGATCGTGCTGGCGCTGCATGTCGGCGGTCTTGAACAGCGGCCGGGTGAACATCAGCTCCCAGTGCAGCGACAGCGCCTTGCGCTTGAGTGCCATCACGTCCAGCTGGCCCGGGTCGTCGATCAGGCCCAGCTGACCCTGCGGCGCCAGCACTTCCACGATCTGCGCATAGTGCTGGTCGGTGTGGGTCAGGCTGGCCACGTGCTCGACCTGGGGAATGCCCAGCCGGGCCAGGCCTTCGGTCAGCGGCAGGGTGTGGTCGATCACGTGGTGCGCGCCCATCGCATACACCCAGTCCTGGGTGTCCGGGCGCGAGGCGGTGCCGACGACGGTGAGCTTGGTCAGCGTGCGTGCCAGCTGCACCAGGATCGAGCCGACGCCGCCGGCTGCACCGATCACCAGCAGGGTCTGGCCTTCGCCACCGCCCTCGGCGATGCGCAGGCGGTCGAACAGCAGTTCCCAGGCGGTGATCGCGGTCAGCGGCAGCGCCGCGGCGGCGGCATCGTCGAGGCTGGCCGGCTTGCGGCCGACGCTGCGCTCATCCACCAGCTGGTATTCGGCGTTGCTGCCCGGGCGGTCGATCACCCCGGCGTAGTAGACCGCGTCGCCCGGCTGGAACAGGGTCACCTCGCTGCCCACGGCATCGACCACGCCCACGGCATCCCAGCCCAGCACGCGCGGGCCCTCGGTGGCAGCGTTGCGGCGCACCTTGGTGTCGACCGGGTTCACCGCCACGGCGCGCACCGCCACCCGCAGGTCACGCGGGCCCGGCTGCGGCAGGTCCAGGTCGATGTCGATCAGGGCCTGGGGATCGTCGATCGGCAGGCCGGCGTGGGTGTAGGCAATGGCGCGCATGGCAGCGGTCCGGTGGGTAGAGGAACCCACAGCGTGCGCCGCGCGCGGCCCCCCGGAAAGGCGCAGAATCAGTCAGCACTTTCACTCCGGCAATGAAAATGATCCGTTTCGACGACCTCCAGCTGTTCGTCCGCACCGCCGCGCTGGGCAGCTTTTCGCAGGCCGCGCGCGAAGCCGACCTGCTGCCCGGGCAGGTGGCCGCAGCCGTGGCGCGGCTGGAACGCGAGCTGGACCTGCGCCTGTTCGTGCGCACCACCCGCAGCCTGCGCCTGACCGGCGAAGGCGCGCTGTACCTGCCCTATGCGCAGGAGGTGCTGGCCACGCTGCGCGAGGGCCAGGCCCGCGTGCAGGGCGAGGACGCCGACCTGCACGGCACCCTGCAGCTGTCGGCGCCTTCGGATTTCGGCCGCAACCTGCTGCTGCCGTGGCTGGCCACCTTCCGTGCCGCACACCCGCGGCTGCGGCTGCACCTGCGCCTGTCCGACGAGGTGGCCGACGTGTTCCGCGACCCGGTGGACGTGGCGATCCGCCTGGGCCACTTCGACGATGCCAGCTACGTGGCGCTGCCGCTGCTGGAGGGCAACCGCCGCGTGCTGGCGGCATCGCCCGCCTACCTGCAGCGGCGTGGCGTGCCGGCACGGCTGGAAGACCTGCGCGAGCACGACTGCCTGGCCTACCAGCTGGGTGGGCGCACCTACGACCGCTGGGCGTTCGAGGTCGAGGGGCGGCGCGTGGTGATACCGGTGCGCGGGCCGCTGGTCTGCGACGATGCCGACGTGGTGCGGCGCTGGGCGGTGGCGGGCGAAGGCATCACCTACAAATCCTGGCTGGACCTGCGCGAGGACGTGCGCGCCGGGCGCCTGCAGGTGCTGCTGGACGGCATCGGCAGCCACATCCCGCTGCAGCTGGTATGCCCGCACCGCAAACAGTTCTCGCCGGCGGTGCGGCAACTGCACGCGCAGCTGCGCGACCACCTGCAACCGTTGCTGTCCGGCCTGCCCGGCGATGGCGGCGGCCCCCTGTCCCCGGCCACGCCACTGGCCGACAATGGCGTCCCCCCGCAACAACAATGAGCCTTGCCATGCCGTGGATGGGCATCCAGGACCTGTGGACGTTCCTGCTCGCCGTGCTGGTGTTCCTCGCCCTGCCCGGGCCCGGCACCTTCACCCTGCTCACCGCCACCGGCCGCGGCGGCGTGCGCGGCGGCTACACCGCGCTGGCCGGCCTGCTGGTCGGTGACCAGATCCTGATGTGGCTGGCCCTGGCCGGCGTGGCCGCGCTGCTGAAGGCCAACCCGCTGGTCTTCCACGCGGTGCAGTACCTGGGCGCGGCCTACCTGGTGTGGGTGGGCATCAGCCTGCTGCGCACGCCGAAGCGCGAGGGCGGCGATGCCGGCCCGATCCGCATGCAGCCCGGCCGCTATTTCCAGCAGGCGATCCTGGTCAGCCTGCTCAACCCGAAGGCGATCCTGTTCTACATGGCCTTCCTGCCGCTGTTCATCGACCCGGCCGCGCACCACGGCATCGCCACGTTCGCAGCGCTGGCCGGCATCATCTTCGTGGTCAGCGTGGCCTACTGCTCGCTGCTGATCGGTGCGGGCAACCTGGCCCGTCGCCACCTGATCCAGCACCCGCGCATCAGCACCGTCCTGCGCCGCGTGGCCGGCCTGTTCCTGGTCGGTTTCGGCATCCGCCTGGGGTTGAACGGATGATCCGGCGGCGTAGCGTCAAGCTTGCTCGGCGGATTCCTTCCGTAGCGTCGAGCTTGCTCGACAGATGCACGGTATGGCAGTCGAGCAAGCTCGACTCTACCGGTCATGCGTTGCCTCGCGCAGGTGGTCGATGAGCACCCGCAGCTTGGGTGCCATCTACTCACACGCCGGGGCGATGACCACCATGGATGACGACACCCTGCTCGAACGCAGCTGGGAATTCCGCGAAGAGACCCTGTACTGCCAGCACTTCGGCGACACCGGCCCGGGCATCTTTCCGCTGGACATGGACCTGCTGCATGGGGTGTTCCAGCAGGAGGAAATCGATCCGCGCTGGCTGCACGTAGGCGTGTTCGCCTGCCCGCCGCATGGCGAGCGCCGGCACTGGGTGTACGTCAGCTCGGGCCTGTCCAATGCGTGGGAAGGCCCGCACGAGGATGGGGATTCCGGTTTCGGCGTCGAGCTGCTGATGGAAACGCAGGACGAGGCGCCCTGGGCATTGACCACCGTGCGCTGGTTCACCGCCTACCAGCTGCTGCTGTGCCATGGGCGCATGCCAGGCGATCCACTGTCGGCATGGGACCGGCTGAAGCTGGGCATGCCGGTGGACCGCGCCGACAGCGCACTGCAGGCGATGGTGTTCATTCCCGCCCCGCACTTCCCGGGTCCGCAGCAGCTGCCCTCCGGGCGCTTCGATTTCCTGCAGCTGCTGCCGGTGACGCTGGACGAGCACGCTTTCGGCCGCGAGCACGGCTTTGAAGCGGTGCTGGCCCAGCTCAGCGCCGTCGGCGCCGCGCCGGTCGTGGATCCGGCACGCGGCAGCATCGTGGGCTGACGTGCCCACCGGCGGGATCGAGGACACGGGTTTTGTGCCGATTCCGGCAGCCTGGTCGGGGCGCAGCGCGCGCCGTGGCGGGTATGACCCTCGTCAGTGGTAATGCTGCGCTGCGTTCGGTCACACTCGGGAACTTGTCGTTCCAAGTCATCCCCTTCCGAGGCCTGCATGTCCCTGCTCCGGCGCAAGTCGCTAGATTCCGTCACTGTCCATGAAGCCGGTCGGCGCCTGGTGCCGACCCTCAGCTGGCCGCACCTGATCGCCCTGGGCATCGGCGCCATCGTCGGCACCGGCATCTACACGCTCATCGGCGTCGGCGCCAACCTGGCCGGCCCGGCGGTGCTGATCTCCTTCGCCATCGCCGGTGCGGTCTGCGCCTGCGCGGCACTGTCCTATGCCGAGCTGTCGACGATGATGCCGGCGGCCGGCAGCGCCTATACCTACAGCTACAGTGCGCTGGGCGAGGTGTTCGCCTGGGTGGTGGGCTGGAGCCTGATCCTCGAATACTCGCTGGTGGTCAGTACGGTAGCGGTCGGCTGGTCCGGCTACTTCGTCGGCTTCCTGGAATGGATCCACACCCAGTTCGGCATTGATATCACCCTGCCGGCCGCACTGGCCGCCGGCCCGCACGTGGCCGGTGGCTTCATCAACCTGCCGGCGATCATCATCACCTGGCTGGTGGCGCTGATGCTGATGGCCGGTACCAAGGAAAGCGCCACGCTCAACGCCATCCTGGTGGTGTTCAAGCTGATCGCCCTGGCGGTGTTCGTGGCCGTCGCCCTGCCCGCCTTCGACCCCGCCAACCTGCAGCCGTTCATGCCGTATGGCTTTGCCAAGTCGCTCGGCCCCGATGGCGTCGAGCGTGGCGTGATGGCCGCGGCGGCGATCATCTTCTTCGCCTTCTACGGCTTCGACGCGATCTCCACCGCCGCCGAGGAAACCAAGAACCCGGCGCGTGACCTGTCCATCGGCATCATCGGTTCGATGATCGGCTGCACCATCGTCTACGTGCTGGTGGCGCTGGCCGCCGTGGGCGCGATGAGCTACGCGGTGTTCGGCCACAGCGCCGAGCCGCTGGCGCTGATCATGCGCGAGCTCGGCAGCCCGAAGGCGGCGATGTTCATCGGCGTGGTCGCGATCATCGCCCTGCCCACCGTGCTGCTGGCCTTCCTGTACGGGCAGAGCCGCATCTTCTTCGTGATGAGCCGCGATGGCCTGCTGCCGCGTGGCCTGTCCAAGGTCAACGCACGCACCGGCACGCCGGTGGCGACCACGCTGTTCACCGCCGTGGTGGTGTCGGCACTGGCCGGCGTGGCCCGCCTGGACGAAATCGCCGCCCTGGCCAACGCCGGTACCCTGGCCGCGTTCACCGCGGTGGGCATCTGCCTGGTGGTGCTGCGCGTGCGCGAACCGAACCGCGAGCGCAGCTTCCGCACGCCGCTGGCCTTCGTGGTCGGGCCGCTGGCCGCGCTGGGCTGCATCTACCTGTTCATCAGCCTGCCGCACACCACCCAGCTGTACTTCCTGATCTGGAACGTGGTCGGCCTGGTGCTGTACTTCCTGTACAGCCGCCGCAATGCGTTGATCGCGAAATAACCGGATCACCGGTAGTGCCGGCCGCTGGCCGGCACCCCGCAGGGCGTTTCACCCGCCCTGCTTTGCGGCGTAGTCCTGCGCCTGCCGCATCACCCGCAGCAGGTTGCCGCCCCAGATGGCGGCGATCTGCTGCTCGGTGTAGCCCTTGCGCAGCAGCCACGCGGTGATCTTCGGCAACTGGCTGACGTCGGGCAGGTCGCTCAGGCCACCGCCACCATCCCAGTCCAGGCCGATGCCCACGTGTTCGGGGCCGACCACGTTGAGGATGTGTTCGAAGTGGGCGAAGAAGTCGTCCAGGCTGGCATGGCGCACCGGGTGTTCGTGATCCAGCGCCTGCTCGGCCTGCTGCAGGGCCACGCCCTGCTCGATGCCCATGCCTTCCCAGCCGCCCAGCTGCTTGCTCAGCGCTTCTTCGGCCTGCTTGCGTTCGGGCGTTTTGGCAGTGTCGATCAGGTAACCGCCATAGGCATTCACCTGGATCACACCGCCGGCCTTGGCCAGCTGGCGCAGGCGTGCATCGTCGAGGTTGCGCGGGTGGTTGTAGACCGCCTTGGCCGAGCTGTGCGACAGCACGAACGGCACCGGCATCATCGCCAGCAGGTCATCGAACACCGCATCGGAGGCGTGCGACTGGTCGATGACGATGCCCAGCTTCACCGCCGCGCGCACCAGGTCCTTGCCCGCCGGGCTCAGGCCCTTCCACTCCGCGCCCTTGGGGTCGGTGGCCGAATCGGCGAACTCGTTGTTGGCGAAGTGCACGGTGCTGAGCAGGCGCAGGCCGGCGCGGTGGTAGAACGAGAGCAGGCTGGGATCTTCCACCAGCGGGCTGGCGTTTTCCATGCTGATGTAGACCACGCGCTTGCCAGCGGCCTTGATGCGCGCGGCATCATCGGCGGTCAGCGCCAGCGCGAAGCGATCGGGGTTGGCCGCCAGCATCTGCCGGATCTCCAGCAGGCGCTGCAGACCGTGGTCGCGCTCGGCCAGGTGGGCCGCTGCAGTGCGATCCCCCTGGTCGGTGTAGATCGCCCAGAAGCCCCCATCCAGCGCGCCCTCGACCATGCGCGGGTAATCCACCTGCGAAAGCGCGTTGTGGTCGTGCCGCTGTTCGATGTCGAAGCCAGCGCGGCCGAAGTTGGCCGGCGTATCCAGATGGCTGTCCAGGGTCAGCAGGCGCTGCTGCAGGGTCTTGGCGCGGGCCAGCTCCTGCGCGCTGAACTCGATGGCATGGGCGGACAGCGGCGCACACAGCGCCAGGGCGAGCAACAGGGACAGGCGACGCAGCGATGGCATGGGCTCTCACCGGCAAAGGGAAGAGCCCGACCATAGCGCTGCGGCCCGCCGTTTTGTAGAGCCGAGCCCATGCTCGGCTGCCAGGCAGATCAGCCGAGCGTGGGCTCGGCTCTACAGCGTCACGCGGTCAATCAACCACGCGGCAGAACACCGCCTTCAGGTAACGCGATTCCTGCACGTGGGCCATGAACGGATGGTCCGGACCGGCGCCGGCCACCTTCAGGATCTGGATCGTGCGGCCGGAGAAATAGGCCGCGCGGCGCAGCATGTCCAAGAACTGGTCCTCGGCCACCAGGCCGGTGCAGGAGAACGTGGCGAACAGGCCGCCCGGCTTGACCACGCCCAGCGCCAGCTTGTTCATGTCCAGATACTTCTTCAGCGCGGTGATGACCTGGTCGCGGTCGCGGGTCATCTTCGCCGGGTCCAGGATCACCACGTCGTACTGCTCGCCGCGGTTGGCGGCATCGCGCAGCCACGGGAAGATGTCGGACTGGATGAACTTCGGGCGCACGTTGTTCAGGCGCGAATTGCCCTTGGCGATCTGGATGACGTCTTCATCGATGTCGATGCCGACCACTTCCGAAGCGCCGCGCGCGGCTGCGTACACGGCGAAACCGCCGGTGTTGCAGCACAGGTCGAGCACGCTCTTGCCTTCCACCTGCTGGCTAAGCCACTCGCGGTTCTCGCGCTGGTCGGCGAAGAAGCCGGTCTTGTGCGCACCGGCCGGGTCGGCGCGGAACTTGATGCCATGCTCGGTGATCACCGACGCTTCGGTGGTGGTGTTGCCGTGGAAGTCGAAGCTTTCCTGCTTCTGCACGTGTTCGTCGGCGAAGCTGTGGAAGCGGCAGCCCGGGAACTGTTCGCGCAGGGCGTCGTAGATCCACTCGCGGTGGCGGAACATGCCGGCGGCGAAGAATTCGACCACCACCAGGTCGTTGTAACGGTCCACCACCAGGCCGGACAGGCCGTCGCCTTCGCTGTGCACCACGCGCCAGGCGTCGGACACCGCATCGAGCTTCAGCACGCCGCGGCGCAGTTCGACCGCCTGGGCGATCTTGCGCGAGAACCAGCCGGCATCGACCGGCACGTTCGGGTCGGTTTCAAGGATGCGCACGGCGATGCGCGAGTGCCCGTTGTAGAAGCCACGGCCGATGAACTCGCCATCGATGCCGACCACGTCGACGATGGAACCGGGCTTGGGCCGGACGGTCGGCTTCTCGACCAGTTTCTGGAAGATCCACGGGTGGCTGGAGCGCCACGCGTTCTTGAGGCGGACAACGGGAAGGGGGGTATTCATCGGCCTATTGTAAACCGGCCGCCGGGGTCAGATCCCCGCAGGGGCTCTGACCCCCGCCCGCCGCCCATTTGACGGCGGCCCGGCCAGGCCGCAGAATCGGCCCCAGAAGGGGAGTAGCTCCCAGACGTTGTCGCCGTCAATTCGAGCCCGCAGGCTCCGGTGCAACGGCAATCCCACCCGCGTGGGGTTGCGAGCGAGACCTTCGCCGTACTGGCGAAGCTCTGTCCCTGGATCCCCCTCCCGATCCTCCGTTGCAGATCCTCGCCGTCCGGCTTGGCATTCATCTTTCCAACGGATATTCCCAATGCAGACGATCGGTAATGTGTGGATGTGGGGCGGCTTCGTGGCGGTGGTCATCATCGCCCTGCTCGTCGACCTGGTGTTGATGCGCCACGGCGGACCGCACAAGGTCACCTTCAAGGAGGCCCTGTGGTGGTCCATCGGCTGGGTCGCGCTGGCCCTGCTGTTCAACGCAGGCCTCTGGTATTACCTCAGCGAGACCGCCGGCCAGGTGGTGGCCAACAAGGTCGGCCTGGAGTTCCTGACCGGCTACCTGGTCGAGAAGGCCCTGGCGGTGGACAACATCTTTGTCTTCCTGATGATCATGAGCTACTTCGCGGTGCCGGAGGAGCAGCGCCAGAAGGTGCTGATCATCGGCATCCTGGGTGCGATCGTGCTGCGTACGATCATGATCTTCGCTGGAAGCGTGCTGATCAGCCAGTTCCATTGGCTGCTCTACGTGTTCGGCGCCTTCCTGCTGTTCACCGGCTGGAAGATGTGGTTCGCCGCCGGCCAGGAGCCGGACCTGGAGACCAACCCGGCCCTGCGCTGGATGCGCAAGCACCTGCGCCTGCTGCCCGGCTATGAAGGCAATGCGCTCAGCGTGAAGCGCGACGGCGTGCGCTGGTTCACCCCGCTGTTCGCGGTGCTGATCCTGATCGCGGTGACCGACGTGATCTTCGCGGTGGACAGCATCCCGGCGATCTTCGCCATCACCACCGACCCGTTCATCGTGCTCACCTCCAACGTGTTCGCGGTGCTGGGCCTGCGTGCGATGTTCTTCCTGCTGGCCGGCATGGCCGACCGCTTCCACCTGCTGCCGTACGGCCTGGCGCTGGTGCTGGGCTTCATCGGCATCAAGATGATGATCATCGACCTGTTCAAGATCCCGACCCCGGTGTCGCTGGGCGTGGTCGCAGCGATCATCGCCGCCACCGTGGTGCTCAGCCTGAAGTACCCGCCGAAGGAAGACGCCGGCCAGGCCTGAGCCTGACCGGCCTGCGGCACGCGGCCGGCGGGATTGTCCCGTCGGCCGCTTCCACTCTCCCGTTGCGCTGGCCTTGGTTTCGCGCCGGCCACCGCCATTGCTGAGGTATGGACAACAACACGCCCCTGCCCGCCGGTGACGTGCCGGCCCCCCGCAACGACCGCATGCGCATCCTGCGGGCGTTCAATGTCAGCCTGGCCGCCGTGCTGGTGCTGGTGGCCGTGTTCGCCCTGCAGGGCAGCTTCGACTGGCGGCCGTGGGCGGTGGCACCGCTGGAGGCCAAGGGCCTGCTGGGGCTGATCGGCGGGCCGATGCTGCACGCCTCGGTCGAGCACATCGCCGCCAATGGCTTTGCGATCCTGATCCTCGGCACCCTGGCCGGCAGCGTGTACCCGAAAGCCACCGTGCGTGCCCTGCCCCTGCTGTGGCTGGGTTCGGGCATCGGCGCGTGGATGCTGGGCAACCCCGGCAGCGTGCACCTGGGCGCCAGCGGCGTGACCCACGGCCTGATGTTCCTGCTGGCCAGCCTGGGCCTGCTGCGCCGCGACCGCGCGGCAATCGCTACCGGCCTGATCGGCATGCTGTTCTACGGCGGCATGCTGATGACCATCCTGCCGCATGCCGATGGCGTGTCCTGGCAGTCGCACATGGGCGGCGCCTTCGCCGGCATCATCGCTGCGCTGCTGTTCCGCAATGCCGACCCGATGACGCCGCGCCAGCACTACAGCTGGGAGGACGAGGAAGACGAGGTCGAGGCGCTGGCCGACGACGAACTCGAGCCGCCCTCGCCGCGTCGCGTGCCGGTGCTGTGGCAGCCGCGCGAGGGGCACGATTACGTGGTGGTCCCCTTCCGCCGGCCGGACGAGCCGCGCGACCGCACCTCCTAGCGCGGCATCCTGCCCGTGAGCGACGAGCGCAGGAAATGCACGGCAAAGAACAGCATCACCGGCGCCGCGAACAGGATGAAGGTCACGATCAGGGCGAACATGAAGGGCTGTTCGGCCCAGGTGTAGACGACCCCGCCACTGCGCGGGGACCAGGAGACGTACCGCCCGCTTCCCAGGCTGCGCAGCACCGACAGCAGCGCTGAGCCACCGAACATCAGCAGGAAGGCACCCAGCGAGGCGAACGTCACGCGGATCATTACGGGCAATCGCTCCCCCTGCGGCCGGCGATCCGGCCGACGCCCGGCAGGCACGCCATGCAGGCGTGCCTCGCGTTCGGCACGCTTTCTCTGCTTTCGCGTCATCGGCCGCGGCCTGGCCGTCGGCGGTGGGGTCGCGGCCACCGTGTCCGGGGACGGCGCAATGTCGAGCACCTGGTCAGGCACGGGAAGCTCCAGGTAGGACGCCAGCGTCTGCATCCACTGGGTGGTGCGCCGGCTGCCCAGCGCCATCGGCACCGTGACGGGGGTCAACGCGTGCGCACTGCCGTCTTCCAGGATCAGCCACAAGGTGGTGCTGGGGTAATACCGGTGCCGGATGCGGCGCAGTTCCATGCGCAGCGGCGCGGCCAGCGGGAAGGTCCGTGACCGCTCGCGCAGGCCAAGCAGGTAGGTGGTACTGGACCGGCCGATGCCTCGACCACGCGAGAGAAGCAGGGTCTCGCGCATCTCGCCGTACACCAGCAGGGTCACCGACAGCACGACGACCAGCAGCCCGACCACGGCCAACGGGAGCAGGTCCTGCCCGCCCAGCCGGGCCAGGCGAGGACCGGCCGCAACAAGCAGCAGCCCCACCAGTACAGGTCCCGCCGTGCCAACGAACAGGCAGAGGCCTGCCTGCAGCACATTGTAGGAACGTATCTGCAGGTCACCCTGCGGCGTTTGACGATAGCGATGCAACAGCAGCATCCGGCCTCCCTTCCCTGGTCGGCTCCCTCGCAGCCTGCGCCCAGTATGCCCGCGATCGGCGCTGCATCCACACAGGTAGCGGCCGGGCCGTGCCCGGCGGCGTTGACGGATCAGTTCGCGGCGTTGCCCGCCGCGCCCATGCCATCGACCGCCTGCCGGCCCAGCGCCGGGTCATCGGTGAAGAACGCATCGATGCCGGTGGCCAGGTAGGCACGCATCTCGGCGATCGAGCCTTCCGGGTTGCGCGCGCTGTCGGCACCCTTGCGCAGGTTGCTGGCCTGGAAATGGTTTTCCGGGCGGAAGGTGTACGGGATCACCATCAGGCCGGCCGCATGTGCATCACGCACCAGCGCCGTCGGCGTGCCCAGCGCACCGTTGGCCTCAAGCGGGATGATCGAACGCAGCTCCGGGCCGATGCCATCGGCGTAGCTGGCGATGTCCTTCAGCCCGGCCGGGGTCATCATCTGCGCATAGGTGAGCGTGCCACCGGCCTTGGCGACATCGGCCGGGCGGGCATCGCCCTTCCACAGCAGCTGCAGCAGGCGGATGTTGCTGCCACGGCCGATCTTGCCGCGCAGGTAGCGCAGGTTGGCGGTCTCGAACGACTGGATCGTCACTGGTGCGACGGCGGTATAGGCATTGCCGCGCAGCGCGGCCAGCACCTTGTCTTCCATCGGCAGGCCGATGGACTGGAAGTAGGTCGGGTGCTTGATTTCCGGCACCAGGCCGATGCCGCGGTTGGCACGACCGGCCTGCTGGACAAGGAACGCCAGGATTTCGTCCAGGGTGGTGATGCGGAACTGGCCGTCGAAGGCGGTGCTGCGCAGTTCCGGCAGGCGCTCGCGGGTGTAGAGGGTCTTCAGCTCGGCCAGGGTGAAGTCTTCGGTGAACCAGCCTTCGACCTTCTCGCCATCGATGACCTTGGTGGTCTTCCGCTTGGCGAATTCCTTGTGCTCGGCGACGTCGGTGGTGCCACCGATCTCGTTCTCGTGGCGGGCCACCAGCACGCCGTCCTTGGTCATCACCAGGTCCGGCTCGATGTAGTCGGCGCCATCGGAGATGGCCTGCGCGTAGGCCGCCAGCGTGTGCTCAGGCAGCAGCGCGCTGGCGCCACGGTGGCCGTAGACCGAGGCCTTGGCAGTGGCCGGGGTGGAAGTTTCAGCACTCATGGCCACCGATGGTGCCACGGCCAGCGACAACAGCAACGCACAACCCCACGACTTCACTGCGACTTCCCCAAGCGGTATGTGATGGGGGGCAGTATGCGGCGGGAATGTTACAACCGGCGGTGTCGGGCATGGGGTTGGATCCCCGCAGGGGCTCCGACCCCGGCCCTTCGCAGCCGAGCGTGGGCTCGGCTCTACAGCTACTTGCCGATGCAGAAACTGGAGAAGATCCTGCCCAGCAGGTCATCAGCACTCATCTGCCCGGTGATCTCGCCCAGCGCGTCATGCGCCAGCCGCAGTTCCTCGGCAGCCAGTTCCAGGTGCTCGTGCACCAGCTCGCCATCGGCGCGCTGCGCATGTTCCTGCGCGCGTTCGATCGCATCCACATGGCGGGTACGCGCGGAGAACTCGCCGTCCACCTGCTCGCCTGCTCCGGCCGAGGCAATCGAACGCAGGCGCGCGTGCAGGTCTTCCAGGCCGGCACCGGTGGCGGCCGAAACGAACACGCGGTCCGGGTCATCCAGCGCCGGCAATGCCGCCAGCAGGTCCGACTTGTTGTGGATGTAGACCTTGTGCGGCACGGCGGCCACGGCCTCGCCCAGCGCGGCTTCACCGGCGGCGGGGTCGCGTGCATCCAGCACGATCAGTGCGAGGTCGGTGCGCTCGATTTCCACATGGGCGCGGCGCATGCCTTCGCGTTCGATGGCGTCGCCACCGTCGCGCAGGCCGGCGGTGTCGACCAGGGTCAGCTCCAGGCCATCCAGGCGGATGGTCTCGCGCAGCGTATCGCGGGTGGTGCCGGCAATGTCGGTGACGATGGCGCGCTCGCTGCCGGCCAGAGCGTTCAGCAGCGAGCTCTTGCCGGCGTTCGGCGGGCCGATCAGCACTGCATGGAGGCCATCGCGAAGGCGTCGGCCGCGCTCGGCATCACGACGCAGGAGGGCAAGATCAGCGCGCGCCTGTTCCAGCCCACGCCGCACCTGCGCGCCGCCCAGGGTGTCCAGCGGTTCGTCGGCAAAGTCGATGGCGGCTTCCACGTGGATGCGCAGCAGCACCAGCTGTTCGACCACCGCCTCGATGCGGCGCGAGAACACGCCATCCAGCGAGCGACGTGCCGCGCGCGCGGCGCGGTTGTCGCCCGCAGCGATCAGGTCGGCGATGGCCTCGGCCTGGGCCAGGTCGAGCTTGCCGTTGAGGAACGCGCGCTCGCTGAACTCACCCGGCCGCGCCTGGCGTGCACCGAGCGCGATGCAGCGCGCGACCAGCTGCTGCAGCAGCACGGGGCTGCCGTGGCCCTGCAGTTCCACCACCTCTTCGCCGGTGAAGCTGTTCGGCGCGGGGAACCACAGCACGATGCCATCGTCGATCACCTCGCCGTCGGCGTCGCGCAGGCGTGCGTAGTGCGCGTGGCGCGGGCGCAGCGTGGGTGCGCCCAGCGCGCGGGCAATCACCGCAGCGCGCGGGCCGGACAGGCGCAGCAGGCCGACACCGCCGGCGCCGGGGGCACTGGCGATCGCCACGATGGTGTCGGTGCGGGTCACGTCATTCATGGCTCAGAGTTTCTCCAGCTGCGCGCGTGCCTGCGCGGCGCCGCTGCCCTGCGGTTGCAGGGCCAGGTAGGTGGTGTAGGCCTGCTTCGCCTTGGCCTTGTCGCCGGCGTTGAAGTAGGCATCGCCCAGGTTGAGGTGGGCCACCGCGCGCGACGGGTCGATCTTCAGGGTGTTTTCCAGCCAGCGCGCGGCTTCGGCGTAGCGCTGCTGGCGGTAGTAGACGAAGCCGAGGTTGTTGGCCGCCTGGGCGAAATCAGGACGCAGTTTCAGCGCTTCGGCAAACTGCGCGGCGGCCTCGTCGTACTGCTTCTCGCGGTACAGCTGCAGGCCGCGGTCGTTGGCCTGCTGCGCGCGCTGGCGGTCCGAGGCGGGGCCGGCGGTAGGCACCACCAGCCTGGCCTTGCCCCCCTGCAGGTCGGCCACGGTCACCGGTGCCTGGCTGCCCTTGGCATCCTGGGCGGCATCGACCTTGTTGTTCAGTGCGATGGCATCCGGGGTCAGCTGGCGCGTGTCGGCGTTGAGGTATTCCTGGCTGTCGGGCACCTGGAACACGAACTCGCCGCCCTGCGAGCCGGGCAGGCTGCCGAACGCCGGGGTCTGGTGCGAGACCGCCGAGACGGCCGGCGCCACGTAGGCGGCCAGCTCGGTACCGGTGATCAGGCCGTCGCCGTTGAGGTCACCCTTGCCGGCCAGCGCCTGCAGCAGCACCCAGGTGAACACCGAATGGCCGTTCGGGCCGGCATCGGCGACCTGCTGGTCGGCACCGCCGGCGGTCAGCATCTGCCGCGCGCTGCGGCGGGCGTTCTCGCGCAGGAACGACGACGACGATGGGCCGCCACGGGTCAGGCCCAGGCCGCTGTAGCAGGCATCCATCACGAACATCACGTGCTTGGCCTGCATGCTCTCGGCGATGTTCTGGATGTCGGTCATCGCGATGGCGTCGGTGGCGAATTCCTTCGGGTCCGAATCGACCGGGATGATGTAGCCGAGGTCACGCCCGGAGGCGAGCTGGCGGGTGGCACCATGGCCGGCGAAGAACACGAACACGCGGTCGTTCCTGCCGGTGCGGTCGTCGGCCAGGCGGTCGTGGAAGGCGGCCAGGATGTTGTTGCGGGTGGCCTGCTCGTTCTTCAGCACGATCACCTGCGAGGACGGGAAGCCGAACTGCCCGGTCAGGGTATCGGCCACCGCCTGCGCATCGTGGCTGGCATATTCCAGCTTCGGCCACTTGGCGTAGCTGTCGATGCCGACCACGATCGCCCACGACTTCTCGTAGCCGGTAGTAACGGTGGCATCGCTGGCCGCGCCCTCGCGCGCGCGGGCGACGGTGAAGTCGCGGCCGTTCCAGCCGGCGAACTGGTAACCATCGGCAATCAGCCGATCCAGGATCTGCGGCAGCGCCTTCACCGCGCGGTCGTGGATGTCGTGGAACAGGATGATGCCGCGCTGCTCCTTGTTCACCTGGCCGAGCACGCGCTGCACGATGGATTCCGGCACCGGGTCGGCCCAGTCCATCGAATCGATGTTCCACATGATCGACTTCAGGCCGGCTTCGTTGAGCAGCTGCAGGCCTTCGGCGTTGCGCGCGCCATACGGGAAGCGGAACAGCGGCGCACGCTTGCTGTCGACGTCCTTCAGCAGGGTGTCGGTATCGAGCACCTGCTGGCGCAGCGCATCGCCGGTGGTGCGCGAGAGCTGGGCGTGGGTCAGGCTGTGGTTGCCCACCGCGTAGCCCTCTTCCATCAGGTTGCGGCTGATCTTCGCCATCGGGCCCAGGCTGACCTTGCCGTCGGCCTCGACCTTGCCCAGGTTGCGGCCGACTTCGAAGAAGACGCCCGGCACGTCGTAGCGCTTGAGGATGGCGACCACTTCATCGGTGTAGGCCTTGTGCGGGCCATCATCGAAGGTCAGCACCACGGTCTTTGGCGGCAGGTCGCGGCCGAAGATCTCGCGGTCGCTGTCCTTCATCGACATCGGGTACGGCTCGATCACCCCGTAGTCGCGCAGGATCGCCTCGCGGCTGTAATCCTTGTGCAGGTGGGCGATGTAGTCCTCCCACTTCTCGCGCTTCAGCTCGATGGCGCGGGTGCGCTCGAAACGGCTGAAGATGCGGGTCAGTTCCTGGTTGTAGTTGCGCTCGATCTCGTCCAGCGCGTCCAGGTCCTCGCCGATGCGCTGGTGCAGCTTCACCGCCGGCAGCGAGGAGTCGGCGCCGACGCGTTCGTGCAGGTCACGCAGCACTTCGCGGAAGGCCAGGCGATCGGCATCGAACAGTTCGGGGGCTGATTCGATGTAGTCCAGCACCGTACCGAGGGTGGCAAAGCGCTGCGGGCTGCCACTGCGCAGCAGGCCATCGAACTGCGCGGCAATGGCCGTGCGCTGTTCCAGGCCATCGTGGAACAGCTGCTGCCCGACGCGCGTGGACGTGCCGCGGTCGGTAGCCGACTGCTGTTCCTCGTCGGCCAGCAGCACGATGATGCGGCGGTAGCCGTCCAGCTGCTTCTGCAGCGCGGCCAGCAGCGGCGCGGCGGCCGGGTCGGCGGCGGCGGCGGCCTGCGCGCTGGGCTGGGTGACGGCGGCGGCGGGCGCCTTGCCCTCCTTGTCGCCACAGCCGGCAACGACCAGGGTCAACAGCAGCGAGGGCAGGAACAGGCGGAACGACGACGCACGCGGCATGGTGGACTCGGAGGATGGGGACACGGTGTGCGGGCGATTCTACCCCCGCATGCGAAAAGCCCGCCTTGCGGCGGGCTTCTGCGGGGGTCAGCGTCGGTAGAGTCGACCGTTGGTCGACTGTTCCAAAGCCAGTCGACCAACGGTCGACTCTACCCGGGTTATTTCTTTTTGACCGGGGCCGGTGCGGTGGTTGCCGGCAGCGGCTCGCCGCCGTGGCGCTTGGTCATCCACCACTGCTGCAGCAGGCCCAGGCCGCCGTTGACCACCCAGTACAGGACCAGGCCGGACGGCATGAAGGCCATCATGAAGCCGAAGACGATCGGCATGAACTGCATCATCTTCTGCTGCATCGGGTCCATGCCCGGTGCCGGGGTCAGCTTCTGCGTGGCCCACATCACCGCCACGTTGATGACCGGCAGGATGAAGTACGGGTCGCGGGCGGTCAGGTCCTGGATCCAGCCCAGCCAAGGCGCCTGGCGCAGTTCGACCGACTCGACCAGCACCCAGTACAGGGCGAAGAAGATCGGCATCTGGATGAGGATCGGCAGGCAGCCGCCCATCGGATTGATCTTTTCCTTCTTGTACAGCTCCATCATCGCGGTCTGGAACTTCTGGCGGTCATCGCCATAGCGTTCCTTCAGCTGCGCGATGCGCGGCTGGAAGCGACGCATCTTCGCACCGCTCTTGTACTGCACGGCCGACAGCGGGTAGAGCACCAGCTTCAGCAGCACCACCAGGCCGACGATCGCCCAGCCCCAGTTGCCGACCAGCTTGTGCACCTGGTTCAGCACCCAGAACAGGCCCTGGCCGATCACCGCCATCATCGAGAAGCGGCTGTAGTCGACCACGCGGTCCAGGCCCGGCACGTCTTCCTTGGCGATCTGGTTGACCAGCTTCGGGCCGACCCACAGGCGGGCTTCGGTGCTGGTGGACTGGCCCGGGGCCACGGTGAAGGCCGGGCCACGCGCTTCGATCAGGTCACGACCGGCCACCTGCGACAGCACGTAGTGCGCGGTCTGGTCCTTCTGCGGGATCCAGGCGGTGAAGAAGTGGTGCTGCAGCATCGCCAGCCAGCCGCCGGTGATGTTCTGGTTCAGCGCGCCATCGTCCAGGTAATCCTTGAACGCACGACGCTGGTACTTCTTGTCGTTGTCGTACCAGGTGGCACCGTTGAAGCTGAACGAGTCCGGGTTGGTCATGTTCCGCGACAGGATGGTCGGGGTACGGTCCAGGGTGCGGTAGACGTAGCCGTTCCACGGGGTGGTGCCGGTGTTGCTGACCTCGTCCTTGAAGCGCACGGCGTACTCGTTGCGCGACACGGTCAGGGTGCGCTTGATGGTCACGCCGTTGTCGGCGGTCCACACGAACGGGATCTGCAGTTCCTTCTGGCCATCGGCCAGGACGAAATCGCGGACGTCACCGACCAGCTTGAAGCCATCGGCGCCCGGCACCGGGGTGTTCTTGTCTTCGCTGGCCCAGCCGCTGATCGCGCTGTACGGATGCGCGGGGTCTTCGGTCAGCAGGCGGACCGGCGGGCTGCCTTCGTCCTTGGACTGCGGGAACTGCAGCAGCTCGGCGTCGAGCACGCGGCCGCCGTCCAGCACCAGGCGCAGCACGTCGGTGGTGACGGTCACGCGCTGGGCAGCCGGGGTGGCGCTGGCCTGGGCCTGCACCGCGGCCTGGCCCGGGGCACCGGGGACCTGCGCGCTGGGGATGCTGCCCGGGACCGCCCCTGGAACGCTCTGTGCGGCGGCCTGGACCGACGTCGTGGTCGGTGCCGGGGTCGGTGCAGCCTTTTCACGGCTCCACTCCATCCACAGCAGCACGGCCACCATCAGCCAGGCAAAAATAAGGAATACGCGGGTCTGGTTCATCAGCGGGCAGGCTCGGCGGTGCCGGGACGCGATGCCGGCTCGGTCAAAGAGGGAGATGCAGTGCCATCTGGCGGCGGCATTGTGCCGTCCACGGCGGGCGCGGGCAATGCACGCAGGCGCCGCAGCAGGCGCAGGAACGCCTGACGGATATCGTCATTGCTGGCAGAACGCGCAGCACTGCGAGCCACGACGACGAAGTCGCCTGGCTGGATGTCGGTTCGTGTCTGACGCAGGATATCGCGCAGGACGCGCTTGATCCGGTTACGCCCGACGGCGTGCGGATCAACCTTGCGGGAAACCGCCAGACCCAGCCTGGCCGGCCGGTCAGCCGGCAGCCAGTGCAGGGTCATCAGCGGATCGGACACACGGCGGGCGCCGTTGAAGACCGTTGAATATTCGGCACGCGTGCGAACCCGCGCAGAGCGAGGGAATCGCTTGCGCGGGTCTGCAGTATTCACTGTCGAAGGGATTGCGTCTGCCGCGATGTGCGGCATGGCAATCAGGCGCTCAGGACTTTGCGGCCCTTGGCGCGGCGACGCGACAGGATCTTGCGGCCGTCAGCGGTCTTCATACGGGCACGGAAGCCGTGGTCGCGCTTACGCTTGAGGTTGCTGGGCTGGTAGGTGCGCTTGGTGGCCATGTGGGCCTCTCGTATGAATGGGACGGGAAAGAACCGGAAATTCTAGAGAGGTATCCCCCCCCGCGTCAACCCCTTGTGACTACGCGAATTCATCGGCCTGTGCAATAGCTGTGGATGTTTTTGTGAATAAGTAGGGGACAAGCATTCCGAAGCCGGGCGCTCGGTGGTAGTCTGAGCCATCCATTTCCCCCTTTCAGGCCTGTGTTTGGGCGCGTTGTCGCGCCTGTCCACAGGCCACCGGACGATTATTGCCGATGGATGCCTGGTCCCGAAGTCTCGAACGCCTCGAAGCGGAGTTCCCGCCGGAAGATGTTCACACCTGGTTGAAGCCGCTGCAGGCCGATCTGCGCGCGGACAGCCTGGTGCTGTATGCCCCGAACGCCTTCATCGTCGACCAGGTGCGCGAGCTGTACCTGGCCCGGATCCGCGAGCTGCTGACGCACTTCGCGGGTTTCAGCGACGTTTTCCTTGAAATCGGCTCGCGCCCGCGGCCCTCGGAGGCGCAGAACGCGCCGGTTTCGAGCGCGTCGACGGCGGTGGTGGCCGAACCGCAGGTGCCGTTCGCCGGCAACCTGGACAACCACTACACCTTCGCCAACTTCGTCGAAGGCCGCAGCAACCAGCTCGGCCTGGCCGCTGCCTTCCAGGCGGCGCAGAAGCCGGGCGACCGCGCGCACAACCCGCTGCTGCTGTACGGGGGCACCGGCCTGGGCAAGACCCACCTGATGTTCGCCGCCGGCAATGCCATGCGCCAGGCCAACCCCGGTGCGAAGGTGCTGTACCTGCGTTCGGAACAGTTCTTCAGCGCGATGATCCGGGCCCTGCAGGAAAAGACCATGGATCAGTTCAAGCGCCAGTTCCAGCAGGTGGACGCGCTGCTGATCGATGACATCCAGTTCTTCGCCGGCAAGGACCGCACCCAGGAAGAGTTCTTCCACACCTTCAACGCGCTGTTCGACGGCAAGCAGCAGATCATCCTGACCTGCGACCGGTACCCGCGCGAAGTCGAAGGCCTGGAAGCGCGCCTGAAGTCGCGGCTTGCCTGGGGCCTGTCGGTCGCGATCGAACCGCCGGACTTCGAGACCCGCGCCGCGATCGTGCTGGCCAAGGCCCGCGAACGCGGTGCCGAGATTCCCGATGATGTTGCGTTCCTGATCGCCAAGAAGATGCGCTCCAACGTGCGCGACCTCGAAGGCGCGCTCAATACCCTGACCGCCCGCGCCAATTTCACCGGCCGCGCGATCACCACCGAATTCGCCCAGGAAACCCTGCGCGACCTGCTGCGCGCCCAGCAGCAGGCGATCAGCATTCCCAACATCCAGAAAACCGTTGCCGACTACTACGGCCTGCAGATCAAGGATCTGCTGTCCAAGCGCCGGACCCGTTCGCTGGCCCGCCCGCGCCAGGTCGCCATGGCCCTGACCAAGGAACTGACCGAGCACAGCCTGCCCGAGATCGGCGACGCGTTTGCCGGTCGCGATCACACCACGGTGCTGCACGCCTGCCGCCAGATCCGCACCCTGATGGAGACCGACGGCAAGCTCCGCGAGGACTGGGACAAGCTGATCCGGAAGCTGAGCGAATGATGCACGGACGCTGATGAGGCGTCATCGCACAAAACGGTGCAGAATCCGGTAGCAAGCGCGGGATGAGTTGTGGATAAGAATGGCGTCTGAAATCGCGTCGAATTTATCCACAGCTTTCCCCACCCCCTGGGGGGCGGTAATGCAGAGGGTTTCGAGGCTGAAAACTCTTTTCATTACAAAGACTTAGCGTTGTTTTCCAGCGATTCTGTCTCTACCAGCACCACCAAGCTTTTGATTTATTCCACATTTTTTAAAGCATAGGGGCACGGAACCACATGCGTTTCACACTGCAGCGCGAAGCCTTTCTCAAGCCGTTGGCACAGGTCGTCAACGTGGTCGAACGCCGCCAGACCCTTCCGGTTCTGGCCAATTTCCTGGTCCAGGTGCAGAACGGCCAGCTGTCGCTGACCGGTACCGACCTGGAAGTGGAGATGGTGTCGCGGATCGCGGTTGAAGATGCCCAGGACGGCGAAACCACCATTCCCGCCCGCAAGCTGTTCGAGATCATCCGCGCCCTGCCTGACGGCAGCCGGATCACCGTCTCGCAGACCGGTGACAAGATCACCGTGCAGGCCGGCCGCAGCCGTTTCACCCTGGCAACCCTGCCGTCCAACGACTTCCCGTCGGTTGACGAAGTGGAGGCCACGGAGCGCGTGGCGATCGGCGAAGCGACCCTGAAGGAACTGATCGAACGCACCGCGTTCGCGATGGCCCAGCAGGACGTGCGCTACTACCTCAACGGTCTGCTGTTCGACCTGCGCGGTGATGCCCTGCGTACCGTGGCCACCGACGGTCACCGCCTGGCCCTGTGTGAAACCGACCTGGCCAAGCCCAGCGGTTCCAAGCGCCAGATCATCGTGCCGCGCAAGGGCGTGACCGAACTGCAGCGCCTGCTGGAAAGCGGCGATCGTGAGATCGAGCTGGAAGTCGGCCGCAGCCACGTCCGCGTCAAGCGCGACGATGTCACCTTCACCTCGAAGCTGATCGATGGCCGCTTCCCGGATTACGAAGCCGTGATCCCGATCGGTGCCGATCGCGAAGTGAAGGTCGACCGTGAAGCGCTGCGTGCTTCGCTGCAGCGTGCCGCGATCCTGTCGAACGAGAAGTACCGCGGTATCCGCGTGGAAGTCTCGCCGGGCAACCTGAAGATCAGCGCGCACAACCCGGAACAGGAAGAGGCCCAGGAAGAGATCGAAGCCGACACCACCGTCAGCGATCTGGCCATCGGCTTCAACGTGAACTACCTGCTGGATGCCCTGTCCGCCCTGCGCGACGAGGAAGTCATCATCCAGCTGCGTGATTCAAACTCGTCGGCGCTGGTGCGTGAATCCAGCAGCGAGAAGTCGCGCCACGTGGTGATGCCGCTGCGTCTCTGACAATGCGCTGTTCCACGTGAAACAGGAAAACGCCCGGTTGCTCCGGGCGTTTTTTTTTGTTCCACGTGGAGCATCGATGCGTATCCGGTCTTTCGCGGCGCTTTGCACTTCGATCCAGCGGTTCTCTTTGGTGCGAGGTCGATCAGTGCGAGTTGCGATATCTGCCCTCGCCCGGGTTCAACGGATACCAGGGATGGTTTCAGCAAGCCGATCCGCCTTCTGCTGACGCTACTGTCCACAGCCCGGATTTCTGCCCGCTGCGTGCTGCCCTAGCTTTTAAATCTGGGTATAAATCTAAAGCATGGTGGTGATGGTAGGGCCAGATTTCGTGGAAAAAAGGGCTATCTGTTTGATTTCAATGAAATTTATGCACCTGAAACCCCCTGTATATGGGCCCTTGGGGCTGGGGGGGAAGCTGTGGATAGTTTTCCCAGCGGTTGAAAGTGGCTTTTTTATCCACAGATTGCCCATACCTTGTGTATAAGTCATACAGACCCGCTGTGGATAGCGTGGAACGCGAGGTCTGAATTCTTTGAAATCTGTGGAACTCTGCGGTGCCCTGCCCTGTAGATTTCAAGCAATTCATGGCGGGCGTCATCGATGCGCAGGCAGGACTGGGTAGACCACGGTGCGAATCGCTGAAAATTCGCTGATTTCTGGGGGCCAGGACCGTGCCCGGTGCTGCAGATTTCAAGAAATTCACGGTCTCTGGCGCCGCCCTCGGACGGACCTGCGCCGGGATTCTCCACGTGGAACGGCCTGGTGATGTCCGCCGCGGTCCGCCCTGCCGGCCCTGCCTTGCCCGCAGCGGCGGTCTTGACCGATGCAGTAAGCTGATGGATTCCCTGCCCTGCTACCGCCCCGTGCGGATGGTCCCCCGCGTCCCATGCTGATCCGCCGCCTCGCCTTGAACCAACTGCGCCGCTTCAGTGCCGTGGAACTGTCACCCCAGCCGGGCTTGAACCTGCTGACGGGCGATAACGGTGCGGGGAAGACCAGCGTGCTCGAGGCCCTGCACCTGATGGCGTATGGGCGCAGCTTCCGCGGGCGCGTTCGTGATGGCCTGGTCCGCCAGGGCCAGGACGCGCTGGAAATCTTCGTGGAATGGGACGAACAGCGCGCCGATCACCCGCCGCACCGCCGAAAGGCAGGTCTTCGCCATAGTGGGCAGGACTGGAAGGGGCGGTTGGATGGTGAGGACGTTGCCCAGCTTGGCAACCTCTGCGCGGCCCTGGCCGTGGTGACCTTCGAGCCTGGCAGCCATGCGCTGGTCAGCGGTGGTGGCGAACCGCGCCGTCGCTTCCTCGATTGGGGCCTGTTCCACGTGGAACCAGACTTCCTTTCGCTGTGGCGCCGGTACTCCCGCGCACTCAAGCAGCGCAATGCCCTCCTGAAACAGGGCGGACCGTCGCGCATGCTGGATACGTGGGACCACGAGCTGGCGGAGGCGGGTGAACCGCTGACCAGCCGACGCCAGCATTACCTGGAGCGCCTGCAGGAGCGGGCGATCGCCCTGGCGTCCGCGCTGGCACCGCAACTGGGCATCCAGGGCCTGGATCTCAGTCCGGGCTGGCGCCGGCACGAACTTCCGCTGGCCGATGCCCTGCTGCTGGCCCGTGAGCGCGACCGCCAGGCGGGCTACACCTCGGTGGGCCCGCATCGGGCGGACTGGAGCGTGGATTTCCACAGCATTCCCGGCCGGGATGCGCTTTCGCGCGGCCAGGCCAAGCTCACCGCCCTCGCCTGCCTTCTGGCCCAGGCCGAGGACTACGCCGAGCAGCGGGGGCAATGGCCGGTCATCGCGCTGGACGATCTGGCATCGGAACTGGACCGCACCCACCAGGCACGTGTGCTGGAGCGATTGCTGGCCGGTCCGGCGCAGATCTTCGTTACCGCCACCGAGACCCCGGCGGCGCTGGTGGATATCGCAGACATCACCCGGTTCCACGTGGAACATGCACGGATCGTGGCTGTGCCATAGTGGCTACATCAGGGCTGGCAAGGCCCGGCTGGTATAATTCAGGTTGCACCCCTTCTTACCCGGCGCATCGCTTCGTGCGGTGACCGATCTGCGGAGCCTACGGCAAGCGCAATGACCGACGAACAGAACACCCCGGCAAACAACGGCAACTACGACGCCAACAGCATCACCGCCCTGGAAGGGCTCGAGGCTGTCCGCAAGCGTCCTGGCATGTACATCGGTGACGTCCATGACGGCACCGGTCTGCACCACATGGTGTTCGAGGTCGTCGACAACTCGATCGACGAAGCCCTCGCCGGCCACGCCGACCATGTCGCGGTGACGATCCACGCTGACGGTTCGGTCTCGGTGTCCGACAACGGCCGCGGTATCCCGACCGGCAAGCACGAACAGATGAGCGCCAAGCTGGGCCGCGAGGTTTCGGCGGCCGAAGTCGTGATGACCGTGCTGCACGCAGGCGGCAAGTTCGACGACAACAGCTACAAGGTGTCCGGCGGCCTGCATGGCGTGGGCGTCAGCGTGGTCAACGCGCTGTCGCAGAAGCTGCTGGTGGATGTGTTCCAGAACGGCTCCCACTACCAGCAGGAATTCAGCAACGGCGCCGCCGTGACGGCGCTGGCCAAGCTGGAAGACACCACCAAGCGCGGCACCACCGTGCGCTTCTGGCCCTCGACCGTGGCCTTCCATGACAACGTGGAATTCCACTACGACATCCTGGCCCGTCGCCTGCGCGAACTGTCGTTCCTCAACTCCGGCGTCAAGATCGTGCTGGCCGATGAGCGTGGCGACGGCCGTCGCGACGACTTCCACTACGAAGGCGGCATCCGCAGTTTCGTGGAGCACCTGGCACAGCTGAAGACCCCGCTGCACCCGAACGTCATCGCGGTCACCGGCGAACACAACAACATCGTGGTGGACGTGGCGCTGCAGTGGACCGACTCCTACCAGGAGACGATGTACTGCTTCACCAACAACATCCCGCAGAAGGATGGCGGTACCCACCTGGCCGGTTTCCGCGGCGCCCTGACCCGCGTGCTCAACAACTACATCGAGCAGAACGGCATCGCCAAGCAGGCCAAGATCAACCTGACCGGCGATGACATGCGCGAAGGCATGATCGCGGTGCTGTCGGTGAAGGTGCCGGACCCGAGCTTCTCCAGCCAGACCAAGGAAAAGCTGGTCAGCTCCGACGTGCGCCCGGCGGTGGAAAACGCCTTCGGTGCGCGCCTGGAAGAATTCCTGCAGGAAAACCCGAACGAAGCCAAGGCCATCGCCGGCAAGATCGTCGACGCGGCGCGTGCACGTGAAGCGGCGCGCAAGGCCCGCGACCTGACCCGCCGCAAGGGCGCGCTGGATATCGCCGGCCTGCCGGGCAAGCTGGCCGACTGCCAGGAAAAGGATCCGGCACTGTCCGAACTGTTCATCGTCGAGGGTGACTCGGCAGGTGGTTCGGCCAAGCAGGGCCGCAACCGCAAGAACCAGGCGGTGCTGCCGCTGCGCGGCAAGATCCTCAACGTGGAACGTGCCCGCTTCGACCGTATGCTGGCCTCGGACCAGGTCGGTACGCTGATCACTGCACTGGGTACCGGCATCGGCCGCGACGAGTACAACCCGGACAAGCTGCGTTACCACAAGATCATCATCATGACCGACGCCGACGTCGACGGCGCCCACATCCGCACCCTGCTGCTGACGTTCTTCTACCGTCAGATGCCGGAGCTGATCGAGCGCGGCTACGTCTACATCGGCCTGCCGCCGCTGTACAAGATCAAGCAGGGCAAGCAGGAGCTGTACCTGAAGGACGACCCGGCGCTGGATAGTTACCTGGCCAGCAACGCCGTCGAGAACGCGGTGCTGGTGCCGGCCGCAGGCGAACCCGGCATCGAAGGTGCCGCACTGGAAAAGCTGCTGCTGACCTTTGCCGGCGCACGTGATGCGATCGAACGCAACGCGCACCGCTACGACCGCAACCTGCTCGAAGCGCTGGTCGATTTCGTGCCGATGGACCTGGCCAGCCTGCACAATGCCGGCGAAGGCCAGGGCCTGGATGCACTGGCCAAGCGCCTCAACCAGGGCAGCCTGGGCAGTGCGCGCTTCAGCCTGGAACTGCAGGAACCGAACGACGAGCGTCCGGCCGCCGTGCTGGTGACCCGGCGCCACATGGGCGAGGAGCACGTGCAGGTGCTGCCGCTGGCGGCCTTTGAAGGCGGCGAACTGCGCGCCATCTACCAGGCCGCCAGCCTGCTGCACGGCCTGGTGCGCGAAGGCGCCACCATCGGCCGCGGTGCCAAGTCGGTCGAAGTGGACAGCTTCGCCAAGGCGCAGAGCTGGCTGCTGGAAGAAGCAAAGCGCGGCCGCCAGATCCAGCGCTTCAAGGGCCTGGGTGAAATGAACCCGGAACAGCTGTGGGATACCACGGTCAATCCCGATACCCGTCGCCTGCTGCAGGTGCGGATCGAGGACGCTGTCGCAGCCGACCAGATCTTCAGCACCCTGATGGGCGATGTCGTCGAACCGCGTCGTGACTTCATCGAAGACAACGCGTTGAAGGTCGCCAACCTGGATATCTGACACGCTTCGACCGTGGCCGGCGCGCGGGGATGCGCGCCGGCTTTCGCCCCCTGACTGCAGGTAATCGATGTCCGCTTCCGTCCCGGTTTCCGCTCCGCCGCCTGTTCCGCCAGCGACCGCTGCGCCGCGTCGCGGTTCACCCGTGGCAGGGTTCTTCATCGACCTGGGTATCGGCGCCGCCACGCTGTTCATCCTCAGTCTGGTCAGCGGCCTGGCGTGGGGCCTGTATCGCGGCATCCAGGTCGGCTACGCCAGCGCGAAGAACAACGGCGCTGGAATCGATCCGGCCAGCGTGACCGAAGCCCTGGGCACGCCCGGTGCGCTCGCACAGGTGCTGATGGCCCTGGTCTCCACCGGCGGTGCCGCGCTTCTGCTGTACTTCTGGCGCCGGCCGGCCAACGCGGCCGAACGGCAGGCGTCGGCGCAGGCGCTGCGGCGCCCTTCCACCTGGGGCTGGACCCTGCTGGTGGCCACGCTGATCGTGATCGGCAGCAACGGCATCGCCTTCCTGGCCAAGCAGCTCGGCGTGGAACCGGTGCCGACCAACCTGGCGCTGATGCAGCACGCCATCGAGCGTTTCCCGTTGTTCCTGGTGCTGTTCGCGGTGGTGCTTGCGCCCGCCTACGAAGAACTGCTGTTCCGCCGCGTGCTGTTTGGACGCCTGTGGCAGGCCGGCCGGCCCTGGCTGGGCATGCTGCTGAGCAGCCTGGCCTTCGCCCTCATCCACGAGATTCCCGGCACCAGCGCCAACGGCCCGGCCGAGATCGCCCAGCTGTGGCTGGTCTACGGCGGCATGGGCGCCGCATTCTGCTGGTTGTACCGGCGCACCGGCACGCTGTGGGCGGCGATCATCGCGCACGGGCTGAACAACGCCGTGGCGCTGGCCGCGCTGGTGTTCTTCGGGTCAATGTAAGGCCGTGGCCGCTTGACGAAAAATTAAGCGGGCCCAGTCCACACTGCCTGCATGAACACGGGGGATTCCATGAAATCACTGCTGCTCGCCCTGCTCATTACCACCCTGGTGAGTGCGTGCGCGACCACCACCTCACCGACCGGCCGACGGCAGATGGTCGGCGGCGTGTCGCAGGCCCAGCTCGATCAGCTGGGCGCCCAGGCGTTCGCCGAAACCAAGCAGAAGGAAAAGATCAGCACCGATGGCCGCCAGAACGGTTACGTGCAGTGCGTGGTCAATGCGCTGGTTGCGCAGCTGCCCCCACAATACCGTGGCGTACGGTGGGAGACGGCGGTGTTCGTCGACAAGGAACCCAACGCCTTCGCCCTGCCCGGTGGCAAGGTCGGGGTGAACACCGGCATCTTCACCGTGGCCAAGAACCAGGACCAGCTGGCTGCCGTGATCGGCCATGAAATCGGCCATGTCATCGCCCGCCACCACGAAGAGCGCATCACCCGGCAGATGGGGGCGCAGACCGGTTTGTCCGTGCTGGGCGCGCTGGCTGGCGCGGCCTACGGCGAAGGCGCGGCCAGCACCGTGAACCAGCTGGGGGGCATGGGCGCGCAGACCGCCTTCCTGCTGCCGGGCTCGCGCACCCAGGAATCAGAGGCCGATGTGATCGGTCAGCGGCTCATGGCCGACGCCGGGTTCAACCCCGAGCAGGCGGTCGATCTGTGGCAGAACATGATGGCGGCCAGTGGCGGACGCAGCCCGCAATGGCTGTCCACGCACCCCGACCCGGCCAACCGGATCCGCGAACTGCAACGTGACGCCCCCTCCCTTCTGCCCGCCTACCAGCAGGCCCAGGCCGCCGGACGCCGGCCAAAGTGTGGGTAAGTGCGCAGATCAATGCTGTACTGCAGCACATAAAACGATTTCTCACGCCATCTGTTTCTGATACGTTTGGCGGCTCAGATTTTTCTGACAGTCCGACTTTGCCGCTGACGGCGGTTCGATCGAGGTGAACGATGATTTTCCGCAACCATAAAGCTGTGCTTTCCGTCCTCATCGCGACCGCCCTGACCGGCGCCGTGGTCACCGATGCCTTCGCGCAGTCCTCGCGGTCGTCCGAGCGTGGCAACCGCGGTGGCAAGCAGGCCAAGGCCGAAGTCCTGTTCCCGAATGCCACCCGTGAGGAGCCGAAGGAAAAGGCGTCCTCGAAGATGAGCAGCAAGCTGCAGAAGCTCATTGACAACTACAACGACCAGAAGTTCCCGGAGACCCTGCAGGTCGCAGGCGAGATCCTGGGCAACAGCGCGTCGAACAACTACGACAAGTCGCTGGCTGCGCAGCTGGCTTCGCAGGCTGCCTACCAGACCGACGACACCGCCGGCGCCATCCGCTACCTGAAGCAGGCGCTGGAGCTCAACGGCCTGGACAACAACGGCCACTTCCAGGCGATGCTGATGCTGGGCCAGCTGCAGCTGCAGGAAGACCAGACCGCCGAAGGCCTGGTCACGCTGGACAAGTACTTCGCCGAGAGCAAGTCGACCAAGCCGGAAGAACTGATCGCCAAGGGCCAGGCCCTGTACCAGCTGGAGCGCTACCAGGAAGCCATCCCGGTCATCCAGCAGGCCATCGCCGGCTCGACCGAGCCGAAGGACAACTGGAACCAGCTGCTGATGGCCGCGCTGTCCGAAGCGGGCCAGACCGGCGAGGCGCTGAAGACCGCTGAAGCACTGGCGGCCAAGAACCCGAACGACAAGAAGGCGCAGCTGAACCTGGCCAACATGTACATGCAGGCCGACCAGATGCCCAAGGCAGCCGCGGTGATGGACAAGCTGCGCAGCAGCGGCCAGCTCACCGAAGAGCGCGAGTACAAGCAGCTGTACTCGATCTATGCCAACACCGAGAACAAGGAAAAGGACGTCATCGCGGTCATCAACGAAGGAATGCAGAAGGGCATCCTGAAGCCGGACTACCAGGTTTACCTGGCGCTGGCCCAGTCCTACTACTATTCCGACCAGGTGCCGCAGGCGATCGATGCGTGGCAGAAGGCTGCCCCGCTGTCCAAGGACGGTGAGACCTACCTGAACCTGGCACGCGTCCTGCATGCCGAAGGTCGCGTCCCGGAGGCCAAGCAGGCCGCCCAGCAAGCGCTGGCGAAGGGCGTGAAGAACCAGGCTGATGCCAAAAAAATCATCAACCTGAAGTAAGTAGGAATAACGCCTGAACGCCTGCACAGTTGATGCGCAGGCGCTCAGGATTGGTATAAGCTTGGAGGTTCCTGCGGTGTCATGCACCGCTGATCAGGGATCCCGCCCCCGGGATTCCGGCCCCACTATTGAGCTCTTGGCGCATGACGGAACAACTAGTCGTTCACCGGTACGAACAACCCGATGACAAGGGGCTGAGCTGGCCTCGCATCGTCGGCATCGCGTTTGTAATCGCCCTGCATCTGGCCGCCTTCATGATGCTCCTGATCCCCGCTGTGGCCCCCAAGGCCGTGGCTGAGAAGGAGCGCAACGTCATGGTGACCATCGTCGACGCGCCGCCGCCTCCGCCGCCGCCGCCGCCGCCGCCGCCGCCGACTGAAACGCCGCCGCCGCCGGTGAAGAACCTGTCGCCGCCGAAGCCGTCGCCCGTCCCGCCGCCGCCGCAGGCGCCGGTCGTCGACGTGCCGGAGCCGCGCCCGAACGACATCGTCACCCCGCCGTCGCCGCCTGCGCCGCCTGCCCCCGCCACCTCGATCGAGGCCAGCGTGGACATCTCGTCGAAGGCCATGAATCCGCCGCGCTACCCGCCGGCCGCTTTCCGCGCTGGTATCCAGGGTGAAGTGATCCTGATCATTGATGTCGATGCCCAGGGCAACGTCACCAATGTCACGGTGGAAAAGTCCAGCCGTAACCGCGACCTGGACCGTGCTGCGATGGAAGCTGCCCGCAAGTGGCGTTTCAACGCCGCTGAATCTGGCGGTAAGAAGGCTGCTGGCCGCGTCCGCGTCCCGGTCAACTTTGCACTGAACTGATGCGAGCGGGTGGCCGCCGGCCACCCCTCCTCCGGTTCGATTGTTTAGCTTAGCTACACCCTTTATCACCACACACAACAAAGGTAAGCGTCATGCTGCAGGAACTTTTCATCGCCGCTGCTGCCGGGGGCAATCCGTCCAACGCCCTGTCGCAGATGGGCTTCGAGCACCTGATCCACGAGATGACCACCCAGCCGGGTGACTTCGCTGTCTCCTGGGTGGTGCTGCTGACCCTGATCGTCATGTCGGCCATGTCCTGGTACTGGACCGTCATCAACATCTTCCGTTCGGTCCGCCTGAAGAGCGCTGCCGATCGCGTCGTCAGCCTGTTCTGGGACACCCCGAACGCGCAGGACGCCATCCGTGCAATGGAAGAACAGCCGGCTTCCGAGCCGTTCTCCAAGATCGCCCTGGACGCTGCCCAGGCTGCTGCCCACCACCAGCGCGCTGAAGGCGGCGCCACCGGCGGTCTGGGTGAGAACCTGAGCCGTTCGGAGTTCGTCGACCGCGCCCTGCGTCAGGCCGTGACCCGCGAAAGCAACAAGCTGCAGTCGGGCATGACCCTGCTGGCCACCGTCGGTGCAACCGCTCCGTTCGTCGGTCTGCTGGGTACCGTGTGGGGCATCTACGGCGCGCTGATCAAGATCGGTGCCACCGGCTCCGCTTCGATCGACGCCGTTGCAGGCCCGGTGGGTGAAGCGCTGATCATGACCGCCATCGGTCTGTTCGTCGCAATCCCGGCCGTGTTCGCCTTCAACTTCTTCAGCAAGGTCAACAGCGCGACCATCAGCAAGTTCGATACCTTCGCGCACGACCTGCACGACTTCTTCGCCACCGGTTCGCGCGTCCGCTGATTGCGGCGCGCCACCCTGCGACGAACGACGTAGTCACCAAGATCTAGACGGAGCCCGTTATGGCTTTCAGTAGTGGTAACAGCGGCGGCCCCATGGCCGACATCAACGTGACGCCCCTCGTGGACGTGATGCTGGTGCTGCTGATCATCTTCATCATCACGGCGCCCCTGATGTCCCACAAGGTCAAGGTGGATCTGCCGGAGGCCAACCTGGTCCAGAAGCCGGACGACACCAACGATCGCAAGGGTCCCATCACCCTGGCAGTCAAGGAAGATGGCTCGATCTACTGGAACGACGAAGAAATCAACAAGCAGACTCTCGAGTCGCGCTTGGCGACCGCCGCCCAGCAGACCCCGCAGCCGCCGCTGAACCTGCGTGGTGACCGCACCACCAAGATGCGCGTCATCAACGACCTGACCAAGGTCGCGCAGGAGCAGGGCATGCTGGACGTCGGCTTCGTCGCGACCAAAGAGAAGGGGCAATAAGCCATGGCATTCAGTAGTGGTGGTGGCAAGGGCCCCATGGCCGACATCAACGTCACGCCCCTCGTGGACGTGATGCTGGTTCTGCTGATCATCTTCATCGTGACCGCGCCGATCATGACGTACCCGATCGCCGTGGACCTGCCGCAGCGTGTGCTCAACCCACCGCCGCAGCTGGTCGAACCGCCGCCGCCGATCGAACTCAAGATCGACGCCAGCAACCAGGTCTCGTGGAACAACAGCCCGATCGCTACGCACGATCTGCAGCAGCGGATGGAACAGGAGGTCCAGCGTGACCCGACCAACCAGCCTGAACTGCGCATCGACGCGAGCCCGGATTCCGAGTACGACGTGATGGCCAAGGTTCTGGCCGCCGCGAAGAATGCTCAGATGAAGAAGATCGGCTTCGTGCAGCAGTAATACGCAATACCGCAGCACAACAGTCATGACGCGACTGCAGACGCCCCTGGAAACAGGGGCGTCTTTTTTGTGCCCGGCGACGTGACCCCATCAGCACGCCCGCGCCCGCTATGATCGGCGCATGCTCGCCCTCTTCGATTCGCTGCGCCTCTGGCTCGATGGCATTGCCCACCTGGGAACGATCCTGGCGGTGGCCTATCTGCTTTACCTGCTCGCGCTGACCGGCTGGATCATGCTGCAGAAGCGCGAGCCGGTGGCCACGCTCAGCTGGATCCTGTCGCTGGCGCTGCTGCCCTACCTCGGCCTTTTCATCTACTACCTGCTGGGCCCGCAGAAAGTGAAGCGGCAGCGCCTGCGCCGTGGCCGCGCGCGCTCGGGCATGGAGCACTACAGCGATGTCTGCCCGCCCGATGCCGGCTGCACCGAGCTGGCCAAGGTCGCCCAGGCCACCACCGGCCTGGCGCCGAGCAGTGCCACCGAAGTGACCTGGCTGGTGGATGGCGCGGCGACCTATGCCGCCCTCATCGAGGCCATCGCCGGGGCGCGCGACCACGTGCACCTGGAGTACTACATCTTCAACCCGGACCACGCCGGCACCGCCCTGCGCGATGCCCTGGTCGAGCGCGCCCGCGCCGGCGTGCAGGTGCGCCTGCTGCTTGATGCGGTGGGTTCCTCGGCGCTGCCGGCGCGCTTCCTGCAGCCGCTGCTGGAGGCCGGTGGCGAAGCCGTGTGGTTCCATCCGCGGCAGCTGCTGAAACCCTTCAAGCGCCCATGGTTGAACCTGCGCACGCACCGCAAACTGGTGATCATCGATGGCCAGCTTGCCTTCACCGGCGGCATCAACATCACCGACGAGGAAGACGAGAGCCGCAACCCCAACGCCTACCGCGACCTGCACATGCGCATCCGTGGCCACGTGGTGCGCAGCCTGCAGCTGGTGTTCGCCGAAGACTGGCTCTACGCCAGCGGCCAGGAGCCTTCGCGCTTCGACATCGCACGCCTGTGGCCGGCCGACATGCCGCTGCGCGGCGACGGCAACATTGATGCGCAGGTGCTGGTGTCCGGCCCGGATTCGGGCTGGGAAACCATCCACCGCCTGCACGTGGCGGCCATCCAGGAAGCCAACGAACGGGTCTGGCTGGTGACGCCCTACTTCGTGCCTGGCGAGGCGGCGCGCATGGCGTTGACCTCGGCGGCGCTGGGCGGCCTGGACGTGCGCCTGCTGGTGCCGAAGATGAGCGATTCCTGGTTCGTGACCCAGGCCGCGCGTTCCTACTTCGACGAACTGCTGCACGCCGGGGTGAAGATCTACGAGTACGGCCCGCGCATGTTGCACACCAAGGCGTTCATCGCCGACGACGATGTCTGCATTGTCGGCAGCGCCAACTTCGACCACCGCAGCTTCCGGCTGAACTTCGAGCTGTCGATGATGATCAGCGACCAGGACCGCGTGGCGGAGCTGGCCACCCTGCTGCAGGCCGAGTTCGACAGCGCCACGCGGGTGCATGATGAGGCCGGGCGCTCGCTGTGGCTGCACCGCCTGCCGGAGGCCTTCGCCCGCCTGGCCTCGCCGCTGCTGTAAGGCAGCGCTACACTGCGGCCGATGCCTGGGGAGGATGGAACATGTACTGGTTGTACCTGCTGCTGGCGCTGGGCTGCTTCGCCTTCGCGCTGAAAACCCCGAACATGGGCCTGATGTCGCTGGCCCTGCTGGCCGCCCTCGGCCTTCTGCTGGCGTGGGTGCGCGGCCGCTACGTGGCCCGCTTCGGCGACCTGCAGCGCGACCCGTCCACCCTGATCGATGCCGAGGAACTGCGGCGCCTGCGCGAGCAGGCCCGGGCGCAGGCCCATGACGGCACTCCCCCACCCCCTTCTGCCCCGTAGTCCCGTTCCATGACCCAGCTCAGCGTCAACGTCAACAAGATCGCCGTCCTGCGCAACTCGCGTGGCGGTGCCGAACCCGATGTCGTGCGTGCCGCCCAGGCGTGCCTGGACGCGGGCGCCCACGGCATCACCGTGCACCCGAGGCCGGACCGTCGCCACATCACTGCCGAGGACGTGCTGTCGCTTTCGACGCTGACCCGCGCCCGTGGTGTCGAGTTCAACATCGAAGGCAATCCGTTCGCCCCGCCGCGCGAAGGCTATCCGGGCCTGCTGCCGCTGTGCGCGCAGACCCGTCCGGCACAGGCCACCCTGGTGCCCGATGGCGACGGCCAGATCACCTCGGACCATGGCTTCGACTTCGAGCGCGATGGCGAGCGCCTGCGTCCGCTGGTGGCCGAGCTGAAGGCGATGGGCTGCCGCGTCAGCCTGTTCGTGGATGCCGGCAACCCGTTGCTGGAACAGGCTGCTGCCGTGGGTGCCGACCGCATCGAGCTGTACACCGGCCCCTATGCCGAAGCGCATGCGGCCGGCGATGCCACTGCGATGCTGGAGCTGTTCGCCACCGCCGCGCGGCGTGCACAGGCGGTCGGGCTGGGCGTGAATGCCGGCCACGATCTTTCGCAGGACAACCTGCGCGACTTCCTGGCCGCGGTGCCGGAGGTGCTGGAGGTGTCGATCGGCCACGCGCTGATCGGCGAGGCCCTGTACGACGGGCTCGATACCACCGTGCGCGGCTACCTCGCCCTGCTGTAGTCGCCGGCGCCGGGCATGCCCCGGCGCTACCGGCCGTTCCCCATCGCAGCTGCTGAGACCCCCGTGGCCCATCCTGTCGGCCTGCTGCGGCGATGGCGCCTGCGTGACCCCGTGGAACCTGTGGATAAGCCTGGGGGTCGACGAGCGCTCACATCCACCGCAACGCCTACAGCTACGTGAATCCTGGCCGCTTGCGCCGCCTGTGGTTAGCAATAATACTAACGTCTCTGCAACGGCCGGAGGGCGCCATGCAACCCCACCCTCGCAACGCCCAGGCCGCCATCAAGGGCCGGGGTTCCACCTCCCACCTCGCGGGGCGCTTCGAAAGCACGGTGAGTGAAGCCGTCGACGACGGCTGGGCCATCGACGAAAGCGAAGAATTCCTTGCCCCGCGCCTGCGCACCGAAGTGCGCGCCGAGACCGCGCGCAGCATCATCAGCCGCAACACCTCCCCGGACGTGGGTTTCAGCCAGTCGGTGAATCCCTACCGCGGCTGCGAGCATGGCTGCTCATACTGCTTCGCCCGGCCTTCGCACGCCTATCTGAACCTGTCGCCGGGCCTGGACTTCGAGACCAAGCTGTTCGCCAAGACCAACGCACCGCAACTGCTGCGCAAGGAACTGTCAAAGCCCGGCTATGTGCCACAGCCGATTGCACTGGGCATCAACACCGATGCCTACCAGCCGATCGAGCGAAAGCTCAAGCTGACCCGCCAGCTGATCGAAGTGATGCTGGAGACCAGGCATCCGTTCTCGCTCATCACCAAGAATGCGCTGGTGGAGCGCGATATCGATCTGCTGGCACCGCTGGCCGCAGAGAACCTGGTCAGCGTGCACTTCTCGGTGACCTCGCTGGACCCGCACCTGTCGGCGAAGCTGGAACCGCGCGCGTCGGCACCTCACGCCCGGCTGCGCGCGATGAAGCGCCTGCACGAGGCAGGCATCCCGGTGGGCGTGATGGTGGCGCCGGTCATTCCGTGGATCAACGACAGCGAGCTGGAGGCCGTGCTGGAAGCCGCGCATGATGCCGGCGCCAGCACCGCCGGTTACGTGCTGCTGCGCCTGCCGCTGGAAGTGGCCCCGCTGTTCCGCGACTGGCTGGACACACATCATCCCGATCGCGCCGCGCACGTGATGAGCACCATCCAGCAGCTGCGTGGCGGCAAGGACTACGACAGCCAGTTCGGCACGCGCATGCGCGGCCAGGGCGTATATGCGGATCTGTTGAACAACCGCTTCAAGCTGGCGCGAAAGCGTCTTGGGTTCAACGCGCAGAACAGCCATTGGCCGAAACTGGATTGCAGCCGCTTCCAGAAGCCGTTGCCGCCGCGGAAGGAATCGCCACAGGGGTCGTTGTTCTAGAAGAGTCGAGCTTGCTCGACGGATGTTGAAGGCAGTCGAGCAAGCTCGACTCTACGGGGCGGAGGCAGTCGAGCGCGCTCACCGCGACTGGGTGGACGTGGCGCCCCGCTTCGGCCAAGAATCGGGGCGAGGCCCATGAAGGGCCGGACAGGAGATGTCCGTGAACGATGGTGTACTTGCCGCGGCGATCGCCGCCTCCGCTGCCAACACCCATCCTTGGATGCAGGCGCAGCATCGCCAGGTGCTGGAGTACTTCGAGCAGCGGCAGGCGTTTTCGCAGGCGACCTCGATTCCGTTGGCCGCATTCGATGTGGAGCTGGAAGAGGTGCTGTACGACATGATCGACGACGGCCTGGTCGAGGTCGTGGCGACCGACCGCTGCTACCTGGACCGGCAGACGCTGCTGCAGCGCGTGCAGGACGACGATCGATCGGCCGAGCGCCTCAACCGCATGCTGCTGCGCTACGTAGTACCCGTTCTGGTGATCGTGCTGATCGCCGTGGGCGTAGCGCTGGCCCTGTAGAGTCGAGCTTGCTCGACTGAGCGCGCGACAAAGAGCCGTCGAGCAAGCTCGACACTACGAACACGCCACCCCCCGAACAACTCACGCGGAGGGCGATGAAATGAGGGCCCCATGAGCAGATCTCCGCCGGAAGGGACGCCAGAGGTAGTGGATGCACGTCTCACAAGTGGCAGCGCGGGCTTCGCGTACAAGGGAGACTACTGGCTGTCCGATTCAGCGGACGTCGAACTACATCAGCCGCACAAGGGCGATAGTCGGATTGAAGTCAAAGTGACGGCTGTCGGGTGGAACAGCTATCGAAAAGAAGACCGTTCCTTCCATCTCCAGTTCACCTGTCAACTCAAGGAAATCCCTGTCGAGAAGCTCAATGCTTGGCAAGGAAGCAACGACAGTCTCTGGGGGTCCTTTGGACCCGCCGGATAGCTGAGCGGTATCAATCTGTACCTATCATGGATGCGGAACAGATACGCCCACTGGTTCAAGTCGATGTATCCGAACCCATGCGCACATGACATGAAGAACATCTACTGGCTTGGCATCGCGTTGTTCGGTGCAGTGGCGGGCATGACTCTCTATCGCCGCCGCCCACGGTAGCGTCGAGCAGGTCCGGCCTCACCCGCCGAACAACTTCTGCGCGCTCTGGAACAGGATCCAGCTGGTGGCGATGAACTTGTCGCCGCCCTGCGGCCGGTTGCCGCGATGGGTGTGGGTGAACGCGGTCGGTGCGATCAGCAGGCTGCCGGTGCGCGGTGCGATCTTGCGGCCCTGGAACAGGAACTCGGTCTCGCCCTCTTCAAAGTCGTCGTTGAGGTACAGCGTCCACAACACATGCCGGTGCAGCGTTTCCGCCTGCGCATCCTTCGGGTACAGCTCGCAGTGCCAGTACGGGTAACCGCCCTCGCCCGCCGCGTACCACTGCAGGTTGATGGCGCCGGGGCGCAGGCAGGTGCGGGCGAGCTCGGCCAGCTGCTCCGGTGCCATGTCGGGGAAATCCTCGGCTGACAGTCGGCGCGGCTGGCCGTTGCTGTCCTGGATCTGCAACATCAACGGTGCGATCAGTGCCTGTGGATAACGACGTAGATAAGTCTGCAGCCCGGCGAAAACCGCCTGTTGCAGCGCGTTGTCCACGTCGCGCCAGGCATCCAGCCCGCTGATGCGCAGATCCTTGCTGTGCTTGAGTTCGGGGAATACGCCACTGCCTACTGCACCGGGTTTCAGGCCCTGGCTGCCGCGCATGCGGGCGACGATGGCGGCGCAGACGTCACTGGGGACGGCGTTGTGGATGACTTCGATGAAATCGACCGGGCCCGGCTCGTGCATGCGTGCAATCCTTCGGCGGCAAGGGCTTGATGGTGCCGTTTGCCGCCGCTGCTGTCACCCCGCGGTCATGTCATCGTACTGCCATGACCGCTGTAGGGATGGCCGCCTTCAAACGGTCTTCGCGTCATGCTCCTGGTGATAACGCACCGCTTCGGCCACTTCCTCGCGCGAGCCGAGGAACACCGGCACGCGCTGGTGCAGGTGGTTGGGCTGCATGTCGAGGATGCGCTCGCGACCGGTCGAGGCGGCACCGCCGGCCTGCTCGACCAGCAGGCCCATCGGGTTGGCTTCGTACATCAGGCGCAGCTTGCCGGCCTTGTCCGGTTCCTTCTTGTCCCACGGGTAGATGAAGATGCCACCGCGGGTGAGGATGCGATGCACGTCGGCGACCATGCTGGCGATCCAGCGCATGTTGAAGTTCTTGCCGCGCGCGCCTTCCTTGCCGGCCAGCAGGTCCTGCACGTAGCCCTGCATCGGGGCTTCCCAGTGGCGCTGGTTGGACATGTTGATGGCGAACTCCTGGGTGGCCGCCGGAATCTGCATGTTCTCGGTGGTCAGCACGAACTCGCCGGTCTCGCGGTCCAGGGTGAAGGCGTGGGTGCCGTGGCCGACGCTGAGCACCAGCTGGGTGCTGGGCCCGTAGATGCAGTAGCCGGCGGCAATCTGCCTGCTGCCCGGCTGCAGGAACGCTTCATCGCCCGGCAGTTCGACGTTGGTCGGGCAGCGCAGCACCGAGAAGATGGTGCCGACGGAGACGTTGACGTCGATGTTGGAGCTGCCATCGAGGGGATCGAACAGCAGCAGGAAATCACCGCGCGGGTAGATGTCCGGCACCGGCTGGCTGTGGTCCATCTCTTCCGATGCGCAGGCGGCGAGGTGGCCGCCCCAGGCGTTGGCTTCCAGCAGGATCTCGTTGCTGATGACGTCCAGCTTCTTCTGTGCTTCGCCCTGCACGTTACCGGTGCCGGCTTCGCCGAGTACGCCGCCGAGGGCGCCCTTGCTGACGGCGATGGAGATGCTGGTGCAGGCGCGGGCGACCACGGCGATCAGCTGGCGCAGGTCGGCGTTGATGCGGCCGGCGTGCTGTTCCTGGATCAGGAAGCGGGTCAACGAAGTACGGGACATGAGCGGGCAGGTCTCGGCAGCGGGAAAACGCCTATTGTCGCTGCTGTGCGCGGCGCGTGCGTGATTGGTTTGAGGCGAAATCGTTTACAGGGGCGTTGCGCTGCGTGGCGCCTTCCTTCATGGAGGCGCAGGGCGAGGCACACCGTGGCCAGGACACGCCGTAAACCCATCGATGGGGGCTCGTAGGCGCCATCCATGGCGCCTGCGGTCCCGCGCAGCCTCCCCCTCCCGCGCGCTTCAGGGTTCGCCGCGAGCGCGGAGGGTGTGGCAAAGACAAACGCAGAGCAAAAACAAAGGCGCCTTTCGGCGCCTTTGTTTTCAAGCGTGTGCTGCGTTGCTTCAGCCCTTGGCGACGGTGGCCACGGCTTTGGCGACGTATTCCAGGTTGTTCTGGTTGAGCGCGGCCACGCAGATGCGGCCGGTGCCGACGGCGTAGATGCCGAACTCGTCGCGCAGGCGGTCGACCTGCTCACGGCTCAGGCCGGAGTAGGAGAACATGCCCGCCTGTTCGTTGATGAAGGCGAACTGCGGGGCACCGGCGGCGGCGAGCTTTTCGACCAGGCCCTGGCGCAGGGCGTGGATGCGCTCGCGCATCTCGGTCAGTTCCTGCTCCCACATCGCGCGCAGGTCCGGGTTGGTCAGCACGCCGGCCACCAGCGCGGCACCGTGGGTGGACGGGCTGGAGTAGATCGTGCGGATCACGCGCTTGACCTGCGACTGCACGGCCTTCGCATCGGCGGCGGTCGGGGCGACCATCGACAGCGCACCCACGCGTTCGCCATACAGCGAGAACGACTTGGAGTACGAGTTGGCGACGATGAAGCTGTCGATACCGGCTTCGGCGATGATGCGCACGGCGGCGCCATCCTGCTCGATGCCCTTGTCGAAGCCCTGGTAGGCCATGTCGATGAAGGGGAACAGCTGCTTGTCCTTCAGGACTTCGGCCACCTGCTTCCACTGGCTGACGGTGAGGTCGGCGCCGGTGGGGTTGTGGCAGCAGGCGTGCAGCAGCACCACGGTGCCGGCCTGCAGTTTCTGCAGATCGGCCAGCATGCCGTCGAAATCCACGCCATGGGTGGCGGCGTCGAAGTAGGTGTACTCGACCACGTCGAAACCAGCGGCACCGAACACGGCGCGGTGGTTTTCCCAGCTCGGGTTGCTGATGGCGATGGTGGCGTGCGGCAGCAGCTTCTTCAGCACGTCGGCGCCGACGCGCAGTGCACCGCTGCCACCGACGGTCTGTGCGGTGGTGACGCGGCCGGCGGCCAGCAGCGGCGAGTCCTTGCCGAACACCAGCTCACGGGTCGCCTGCGTATAGGCAGGCAGGCCGTCGATCGGCAGGTAGCCACGCGGTTTGGCTTCGGTGGCGAGCTGCTGCTCGATCTGCTTGACGGCGCGAAGCAGCGGAATGCGGCCGCTCTCGTCGTAGTAGATGCCCACACCCAGGTTGACCTTGGTCGGGCGGCTGTCGGCGTTGTACGCCTCGGTCAGGCCCAGGATCGGGTCGCCCGGGACCAGTTCCACGTTTGCAAAGAAGGACACGGCGGTACTCGTTCTATTTGAGGGGGAGAAGAAGCGCGGGTCGTGAAGCGGCGGCCGTCGGCCGCAGCCCTGCCATCGTAACAAAGCGTGCCACCGGCGCGGCGGCCATCGTCACGCTGCAGCCCGTACCATGCCGTGTTGTTTCCCCGCCGTGCGTATAGCTGAACGATGAACGAGCCCCTGGCGCCCCACCGCCTGCCCCTGCTGATCGCCCTGCTGCCGCTGCCGGCACTGGCGCAGACCGCCGCCCTGCAGCAGCTGCCGACCGTGGAAGTGCAGGCCGCGCGTGTGCAGGGCATCGATCCGTTCGCACTGCCGGCCAGCCAGGACACGGTGTGGGTGGGCGACGACCGCAATGGACCCGGCGTGCAGGTATCCGAGGCGCTGGCCGGGGTACCCGGGGTGCTGGCCCGTGACCGGCAGAACTATGCGCAGGACACCCAGCTGTCGATCCGCGGCTTCGGCGCGCGCTCCACCTTCGGCGTGCGCGGCGTGCGGGTGCTGATCGATGGCGTGCCGGCCACCATGCCCGACGGCCAGGGCCAGCTTTCGCATGCGAGCCTGCTCGGCGCCGAGCGCATCGAGGTGCTGCGCGGGCCGTTCTCCGCCCTGTACGGCAACTCTTCCGGCGGCGTGCTGCAGGTATGGAGCGCGCAGGGCAAGGCCGGCGACCCGTGGCGGCTGCGGGTGAACGCCGGGGCCGACAACACCCTCAGCGTCGGGGCGCAGCTGCGCGGTGCCGGCCCGGTGGTGGACTACAACATCGCGGCCAACCACTTCCGCACCGACGGCTGGCGCGACCACAGCCGGGCGCGGCGCGAATCGCTCAACGCACGGCTCGGCGCTGAAGTGGGCGGCGGCCGCCTGGAGCTGCTGCTCAACGCACTTGATGCGCCCGACGCGCAGGACCCGCTGGGCCTGACCCGCGCGCAGGTGGCGGCCAACCCGCGCCAGGCGACAGCGGTGGCCGAGCAGTACAACACGCGCAAATCGGTGCGCCAGCAGCAGGCCGGGCTGCGCTGGACGCGCGAAAGCGGCGCCCAGCGCTGGCAGCTGATGGGCTACGCCGGGCAGCGCGCGGTGACCCAGTTCCTGCCGATCCCGCCCACCGCGCAGGCCAACCCGCTGCACGCCGGCGGGGTGATCGACCTGGATGGCGGCTATGGCGGCATGGACGCGCGCTGGGGCTGGAACGGCGACCTTGCCGGGCGCCCGCTGGACGTGGTGGCGGGCATCAGCGCCGACCGCCAGCGCCAGCACCGCACCGGCTACGAGAACTTCGTCGGCAGCACCCTGGGCGTGCGCGGACGGCAGCGCCGCGACCAGATCGACATCGTGAAGAACGTCGACCAGTTCGCCCAGGCGTGGTGGCAGTGGAGCCCGCGCTGGTCGCTGCTGGCCGGGGTGCGGCACAGCACCGTGCGCTTCGAATCGGACGACCGCTACATCACCGCCAGCAACCCGGACGACAGTGGCCGCCGGCGCTACCAGGCGACCACGCCGGTGGCCGGGGTCAGCTTCGAGGCCACCCCGCAGTGGCGCCTGCACGCGGCCGTCGGGCGTGGTTTCGAGACCCCCACCTTCAATGAACTGGGCTACCGCAGCGACGGCCAGGCCGGCCTGGCGCTGGACCTGTCGGCCGCGCGCAGCCGCAACATCGAGGTCGGCAGCAAGTGGCATGCGCAGAGCGGAACCCAGCTCGATGTCAGCGTGTTCCGCGCCATTACCGACGATGAGCTGGCCGTTGCCAGCAATACCAATGGCCGCAGCACCTACCGCAACATCGGCCGCACCCGCCGCCAGGGTGTGGAGCTGCAGTACCACCAGCCCCTGGCCGAGCAGTGGGAACTGCAGCTGGCCTGGACCTGGCTGCAGGCGCAGGTGCGCTCGCCGTACCTGACCTGCGGCGGCAGCGGCTGCCGCGTGCCCGACACGGTGGTGGCGGCCGGCAGCCGGCTGCCCGGTGTGCCGCGGCAGCAGGCCTTCGCCCGCCTGCAGTGGTCGCCCGGCGACTGGCAGTGGGCGCTGGAAGCCAATGCCAGCAGCGACACGGTGGTGAATGACCTGGCCACCGAGCGCGCGCCCGGCTACACGGTGCTGAACCTGGAAGCCGGCCGCCAGTGGACCCTGCCCGGTGGCGACCTGCGCGCGTTCGCGCGGCTGGACAACCTGCTGGACCAGGCCTACATCGGCTCGGTGATCGTCAACGATGGCAACGGCCGCTTCTACGAACCGGGCCCGGACCGGCGCGCCAGCGTCGGCCTGCAGTGGTCGTGGCGCTGACCCATTCGGACGCGCTGCGTTACATACGCTTACATCTTCACGAACCGGTAACGCGGAGCGCGTCGGTATCATGACGCAAATGGGAATCGATCCCATTTGTATCTCCGATAAGGACTCCCCCTGTGACTGCCGATGCCCTCACCCGCGCGGGCCTGCCGCGCGCTGCCCTGCCGTGCCCGCCTGCCTTCGGCCGACGCGCTCTTGCCCTGGCTGTCGTCCTGGCGCTGCCGCTGGCGGCCCACGCCGAAGCACCGGCCGATGCCAATCCGACCACCCTGGATGGCCTGGAAGTGACCGCGCGCCGCCAGTCACAGGCTGACAGCTACACCCTGCCGATCAGCAAGGCCGCCATCGGCCTGGACCTGAGCCTGCGTCAGACCCCGCAGTCGGTGACCACGGTCACCCGGCAGCAGATGGATGACCTGCAGATCGAATCCATCAACGATGTGCTGACCAGCACCACCGGCATCACCACCTATTCGCTGGACAACGCCGGCCGCACCACCTTCCGTGCGCGCGGCTTCGACATCGGCAACTTCAAGGTCGACGGCATGCTGATCAACGGCGCCAGCAGCTTCAGCGGCGGCGGCGCGGGCCTGAACATGGACCTGTACGACCACGTGCAGGTGGTGCGCGGCGCCAACGGCCTGCTCGGTGGCACCGGCGACCCGTCGGCCACCATCTACCTGGAGCGCAAGCGCCCGACCCGCGAGTTCGGCGGGGCCGCCTCGCTGACCCTGGGCAGCCATGACAAGCGCCGCCTGATGGGCGACGTCAACGTGCCGCTGACCGCCGATGGCCGCGTGCGCAGCCGCTTCGTGGTCAGTGCCGAGGATTCGGACAGCTTCCGCCAGCGCGAGGACCTGCAGCGCCTGGGCGGCCTGGCCAGCTTCGAGGCCGACCTGGGCGATGCCACCGTGGTGAACCTGGGCGTGCAGTACGAGCGCACCCGCAACGGTGGCGGCTCGTGGGGCAGCAACGTGCCGATCTGGTGGGCCGACGGCACCCGCACCCACCTGCCGCGCAGCACCAACCCGGCCGCCGACTGGAGCGTGGCCAAGCGTGACAACACCTCGGTGTTCGGCAGCGTGGAACAGGGCCTGGGCGCGGACTGGAAGCTGCGCGTGGCCTTCGCCCATGACAGCGGCGAGAGCTACACCAACTACGGCGTGGCCAAGGTCAACAACGCGGCCCCGGGCAAGGGCTTTGCCGGCTTCTGGAACCCCGATGGCAGCGGCGCCTTCCTCAACGCGATCCACAACGAATCGGAAACCCGTCGCGACAACCTGGACATCAGCGTGAGCGGCCCGCTGCAGCTGTTCGGCCGCGAGCACCATCTGATGGCCGGCTTCAACGGCTACCGCAGCGAGATCACCGACTACGCCTTCAGCGCCGCACTGGGCAACTGCACCATCGGCGGCGTGGCCCCGTGGAGTGGCTGCCAGTACCGTGCGGTGGGCCTGCCGATCAATGACTGGCGCACCTGGGACGGCAGCTACGCGCCGTACGAAACCTTCCGCACCCCGGCCCGCACCAAGACCATCACCCAGAACGTGGGCGGCTACCTGGCCGGCCGCTTCAGCCTGGCCGAGCCGCTGTCGCTGGTGCTGGGCACCCGCGTGAGCAACTACAAGACCTACAACCAGGTCTACACCAAGGCCGACGTGCGCACCCGCGGGGCCGCCAGCGGCGACCAGCAGGTGGTCACCCCGTACGCGGGCCTGGTGTGGGACTTCGCGGCGAACTACTCGGCCTACGTGAGCTACACCGATGTGTTCAGCCCGCAGGGCAACGTGCGCGATGCCAACGACACCCTGCTCGACCCGGTGACCGGCAAGAGCTACGAAGCCGGCATCAAGGGCGAATGGGCCGACGGTGCGTTGAATGCTGCCCTGGCCGTGTTCCGCAACGAGCAGAACAACGTGGCCGAGAGCACTGGCGAAGTGCATCCGGTGACTGGTTTCAACATCTACCGCGCGGTGGATGGCGTGGTGTCCAAGGGCGCCGACCTGGAAGTCTCCGGGCGCCTGGCGCAGGGCTGGAACGTGTATGCCGGCTACACCTGGCTGCAGGTCGATGGCCTGTCCTACCAGCAGGACCCGCGCCACCTGCTGCGCCTGAACACCTCCTGGACCCTGCCCGGTGCGCTGTCGAAGCTGACCGTGGGCGGTGGCCTGTCGATGCAGAGCGGCACGGTGATGTCGACCAACCCGGGGCGCCCGCTGGGCGGCGGCAAGTACGACGCCAGCAACCTGCCGATGGGCGGCTACACCCTGGTCAACCTGATGGCGCGCTACGCCCTGACCGACACCGTGCAGTTGGCGGTGAACGTGAACAACCTGACCGACAAGCTGTACTACACCCAGTACGGCTTCTACGACGGGCTGATCTTCGGCGAGCCGCGCACCACCACCTTCAGCATCCGCGCGCGTTTCTAAGCGCCGCCGCGGCACCGGCCTGCTGCCCTGCAGGCCGGTGCCGCATCTGGGAAGATGCGTCGATGCCCGAGTCCCCACCCCCGTCCGCCCGCATCCTGGTCGTCGATGATGATCCGGAGATCGGCGCCCTGCTCGCCCAGTACCTCGGCCAGCAGGGACTGCAGACCGTCGTCGCCGGCGATGGTGATGGCATGCGCGCGGCGTTGGCTGCCGGGACCTTCGACGCGGTGGTGCTGGACCTGATGCTGCCCGGCGAGGATGGGCTGGCCCTGTGCCAGCAGCTGCGCGAGCAGACCGCGCTGCCGGTGATCATGCTGACCGCGCGTGGCCGCCCGGCCGACCGCATCCTCGGCCTCGAACAAGGCGCCGATGACTACATGGCCAAGCCGTTCGACCCGCGCGAGCTGCTGCTGCGGCTGCGCGCGGTACTGCGGCGGCAGGTGCCCGTGCAGGCGGCCACGGCCCCCACGGCGAACGTGGCACGCGTGCGCTTCTCCGGCTGGACCCTGGACCCGCGCACCCATCTGCTGCAGGCCGACGATGGCCGCCGTCACCTGCTGGGCGAGACCGACTTCAGCGCACTGCAGCTGTTCCTGCGGCATCCCGACGAGGTGCTCGAGCGCGATTTCCTGGTGGAGCAGGTGTACGGCCGCGACCGCATGCCCAGCGACCGCAGCATCGACATGTGCATCAGCCGGCTGCGGCAGATGCTGGAACATGACAGCCGCGCGCCGCTGCTGATCCGCACCGTGCGCAACCGGGGCTACTGCCTGGCCGGCCCGGTGCAGGCCGATGGCTGAGGCACGCCTGGGCTGGCCGCGCACGCTGTACGGGCGGCTGGTGCTGGTGCTGGTGGCCGGCATGCTGCTGGCGCAGCTGCTGACCGGCACCGTCTGGCATGACGCCCGCTACGAGCGGGTGGCCGAGATCCCCGCGCGACTGGCTGCCGCGCATGTCGCGCAGACGCTGCGCCTGCTGGAGGCGCCGGCCTCGCCGCTGGCCGGCGCCGACCCCGCCGTGCTGTCCACGGCCGACCTGACGGTGCGCGCGGTGGAAGACAGCGGCCATGTTTCGCTGCGCCCGCGCGACCGCGCGGTGGAACAGCTGCTGCGTGCTTCGCTGCAGGGCGAGCTGGGCATGCCGCGCGAGCTGCACCTGCAGCGCCTGCGGCTGTACGACGCGCAGGGCCGGGAGGATGACAAGGTGCTGTCGGCGCGCCACGTCGCCGGGCAGTTCCAGCTGCGCGTGCGCAGTGCCCAGGGCAACTGGCTGCAGTTCGACGTGCGCGAAGGCCAGGCCGGCCTGCAGCTGGAGCCGGCACATGCGCTGGGCGACTACCTGCTGCGCATCTACGGCCTGCGTACCCTGCTGATCGTGCTGCTGGCCCTGCTGGTGGTGCGCTGGCTGACCCGGCCGCTGACCCGGCTGGGCGCTGCCGCACAGGCCCTGGGCCGCAACCTGCATGCACCGCCGTTGCCGCTGGAAGGCCCGCGCGAGGTGCGCCAGGCCGCGCAGGCCTTCAACCAGATGCAGCAGCAGCTGCAGCAGGCCGCGCAGGGCCGCGAGGAGCTGCTGGCAGCGGTCTCGCACGACCTGCGCTCGCCACTGACCCGCCTGCGCCTGCGGACCGAACTGCTGGCCGACGAGGCCGCACGCACCCGCTGGCGTGCCGACCTGGACGACATGCAGGAGCTGGTGGATTCCATCCTTGATTACAGCAGTGCCACCCAGCTGCGCGGCGACCGCGAGCCGATCGACATCGATGCCCTGCTGCGCACGGTGGTGGAGGATGCACGCGAGGCCGGCCATGCCGTGCAGCTGCAGGGCCGGGTGGGCGTGGCCTATCCCGGCTTCCCGCGCAGCCTGAAGCGCGCGCTGGCCAACCTGCTGGACAACGCCGGGCGCTATGGCGGCGGCGCGCAGGTCGAGGCCTGGGGCGATGCCGAGGCCATCCACATCAGCATCGCCGACCAGGGCCCGGGCATACCGGCCGCACAACGGGAGCGGATGCTGCAGCCCTTCCAGCGCCTGGAGGCTTCACGCAGTGCGCGCCATGGTGGCACCGGGCTGGGCCTGAGCATCGCCGTGGCGGTGGTGCAGGCGCATGGCGGCCAGCTTGCGCTGGAGGACGGCCCGGGCGGACGCGGGCTGTGCGTGCGGATCACCCTGCCGCACTGCCCGGGCACGCGCAGCCGGTAGCGCCGGGCCATGCCCGGCGAGCGCGCAGCGCGGGATTCGTGTCCACGATCAGAAGCAGCCGAGCACAGGCTCGGCTCTACAGGGATCGCAGCCATCGGTAGCGCCGGGCCGTGCCCGGCGAGCGCGCCGCGCGGCCGAAGGCTCAATCCGGTGCCTTGGCCGGCACGAACGGCGAGGTCGGATCGCTGGCCGGGAAAGTTTCTTCCAGCGCCTGGTCCTGGTTGTCGCTGGCATGCTGCTTGCGCTCGCGGCGCTTGAGCGGGCTTTCCTGGCCGCCGCGGTGGCGGTCGCCGCAGTCCTTGCGGTCCTGCGCGGCCTGTTCAGGGTGATGGACGGCCGGCAGCGCATCTTCGTGCGGCACCTGCATGCCGGCGCCCCGGTCCTCGGCATCGGCCAGATCGTGCTTGGCACGGGATTCGCCCGGCACGGGGGCGTGGGTCTGGCGCAGCGGATCACGGTTGGACATGGCGATTACCTGGCGATAGGCGGGGGGCTCCACTACAGCGCGGCAGAGGTAAAGCCGCCGCGAACCCCGCGTCATGAACATCTCTGTCACGGCTGGATAACGGCACCGCCGGTATTCCTGCCCACCCGCCCTGCTGCAGGAGCCGGCCATGGCCCGTCTTGAACGCCCCGCCCCGTCCGTGTTCAACGCCCTGCTGGATCCGCTCGGCGCCCGCACGCCCCTGCGCCGCGCGCGCCGCCATGAGGACCCGCAGGCGGTGGCGCAGGATTACCTGCAGTACATGCTCAACGACTATGAGCGGCGCCGCGCCAACGGCCACCGCAACTGGCGCGACCTGTGCCCGGTGTACGCCTTTGCCCTGACCACCCACGCCGCTGACTGGCCGCGCGGCGGCGACGCCGATACCGGCGAGGAACTGGCCGCGCACTGGGAGCAGATGCGTGGCCAGTCGCGGCTGGGCTGGTCGCAGGCACGCCCGGTGGTGGAGGACGCCTGGCGCGCGCTGGACCACATTCCGGCGGCGGCGGTGCGGCCCCTGCTGCAGTAACCCTGCGCCACCCGGCCTGCACGGGGCCGACACAGCCGTTTCACGGTGGGCGTCCGAAGCTGGCCGCCCCGCCGCAATGCAGGTGCGTGCCATGGCCCGCCCGATCTGGACCGGTACCCTCTCCTTCGGCCTGCTGAACGTGCCGGTCTCGCTGATGTCCGGCGAACGCAAGGTCGACCTGCAGTTCCGCATGCTCGATTCGCGCGACCGCAAGCCGATCCGCTTCGAGCGGGTCAACGCCGATACCGGCGAGGAAGTGCCGTGGAAGGACATCGTCAAAGCCTACGAGTACGACAAGGGCAGCTACGTCGTGCTGGAAGAAGGCGATATCCGCTCGGCCGCGCCGGAAAGCCATGAAACGGTGGAGGTGGAAACGTTCGTGGATGCCACCCAGATCGATCCGCGCTACTTCGAGAAGCCCTACCTGCTGCTGCCCGGCAAGAAGGCCGAGAAGGGCTACGTGCTGCTGCGCGAAACCCTGCGCGGTACCGGCAAGGCCGGCATCGCGCGGGTCGTGGTGCGTACCCGCGAATACCTGTGCGCGGTGATGCCGCAGGGCCACGCGCTGGTGCTGATGATCCTGCGCTACCCACAGGAACTGGTTGATCCGGAAGACTACAAGCTGCCCACCGGCAGCCTGTCCGACTACCGCATCACCGCCAAGGAAACGGCGATGGCCGGGCAGCTGATCGAATCGATGGCCGCCGACTGGGACCCCTCCCAGTACCACGATGAATTCCGCGAACGCCTGCAGCAGGTGCTGAACAAGCGCATCAAGACCAAGGGCGGCACGACCCAGGTGGAAGAGGAGCCGGCGCCGCACGAAGACGCCAGCACCAACGTGGTGGACTTCATGGCGCTGCTGCAGAAGAGCCTGGATGCCAACACGCGCACGCCGGCGAAGAAGACCGCGACACGCAAGGCACCGGCGAAGAAGGCTGCGAAGAAAGCTGCCAAGAAGACCGCAGCCAAGACAGCCAAGGCGGCGAAGAAGACCGCGCCGCGCCGCAAGGCAGGCTGAGCCATGTCGCTGCACCAGTACCGCCGCAAGCGCCGCCTGGGCGGTGGCAGCGGGCAGACGCCGGAGCCGGATGATGGCCCGGCTGCGGGCAATCCAAAGCGGCGGCCGCAGTTCGTCATCCAGCTGCACCACGCCAGCGCGCGGCACTATGATTTCCGCCTGGAAATGGACGGCGTGCTGAAGAGCTGGGCGGTGCCCAAGGGACCATCGCTGCGGGTGGGCGAGAAGCGCCTGGCGGTGGAGGTCGAGGACCACCCGCTGTCCTACGCCGGCTTCGAAGGGGATATTCCCGAAGGCCACTATGGCGCCGGCCATGTGCAGGTATTCGACCACGGCAGCTGGGCCTGCGAAGGCGACCCGCTGCAGGCACTGGCCGCCGGCAAGATCGACTTCGTGCTGCACGGGCAGCGCTTGAGTGGCGGTTGGAAGCTGGTGCGCACGGCCATGAAAGGGCGCCAGGTGCAGTGGCTGCTGATCAAGCGCGACGATGCCGATGCGCGCGATGCCGAGGCCGATGATCTTCTGGAGAACGCCATGCCTGCACCCCGGGCTGCAGCAAAGCGGGCGAAGAAGGCCGCGCGCGCGACTCCACGCAAGGCAGAGGCGCGCTGGCATGCACGCGCGCTGAAGCTGGCCGGTGCACGCGACCAGCCCTACCCGCGTGGCTTCAAGCCGCAGCTGACCGATCACCGCGATACCGTGCCGGACGGCGAACACTGGCTGCACGAGATCAAGTGGGATGGCTACCGCCTGCTGGCCGACCTGCACGACGGCGAGGTGAAGCTGCGCTCGCGCAATGGCCTGGACTGGACCGGTGATTTTCCCGAAGTCGCCCAGGCCGTGCGCGCGCTGCCCGTGCACGATGCACGGCTGGATGGCGAACTGGTGGTCCTCGACGCACAGGGACGCAGCGATTTCGCCGCCCTGCAGCGTGTCATCGATGGCAGTTCGAAAGAGCCGCTGCGCTACATTGTGTTCGACCTGCCCGGTGTGGCCGGCGTGGACATCAGCCGCGCACCGCTGCGGGAACGCAAGGCGCTGCTGAAGGCCCTGATCGGCCCGGCGCCGGGCACGCTGGCCTTCAGCGACCATGTGGTCGACCACGGCCCGGCGGTGTTTGCCGCCAGTGGTGATGCCGGCTTCGAAGGCATCGTCAGCAAGCAGGTCGATGCGCCCTACGTGAACACCCGTGCGCGCAGCTGGGTGAAGGTGAAGCACGAGGACAGCGACGAGTTCATCATCATCGGCCACACGGCGCCCAAGGGCAGCCGGGTCGGCTTCGGTTCGCTGCTGCTGGCCACGCCCGATGCGGGTGGCCTGCGCTATGTCGGCCGGGTCGGCACCGGCTTCGACGATGCGGGCCTGAAGGCGCTGAGCACCGTGCTGGCCCCCTTGGCGGTGAAGACGCCGGTACTGGAGCTGCCGGCGCATGTGCCGTTCGGTGCCGCCAGCGTGCGCTGGGTGAAACCGGTGGTGGTGGCCGAAGTGGCTTTCCGTGGCTGGGGCAAGGAAGGGCTGCTGCGCCAGGCCAGCTTCAAGCGCCTGCGCAGCGACAAACGCAGGGAGGACCTGGACGTGGCACCAGCGGTGGAGCGCGATGATGCGGCGGTGGCCATCAGCCATCCCGAGCGGGTGGTGTACCCGAAGCAGAAGCTCAGCAAGGGCGATGTGGCCGCCTACTACCAGCAGATGGCGCGCTGGATCCTGCCGGAGATTGCCGGCCGCCCGCTGTCGCTGCTGCGCTGTCCCGATGGCGTCGGCAAGGCCTGCTTCTTCCAGAAACACCATGGCCCCGGCCTGGGCGATGGCGTGCATGCGGTGCCGTTGCAGCAGAAGAGCGGGCGCGAGGATTACGTGTACATCGATGATACGCGCGGGCTGCTGCAGCTGGTGCAGATGAACACGCTGGAGCTGCACCCGTGGGGCGCGACGGTCGAGGATCCCGAGCATCCGGACCGGCTGGTGTTCGACCTCGACCCCGGTGACGGCGTGAGCTGGGCGCAGGTGAAATCGGGAGCGCGCGAGGTGCGCGACCGCTTGCTGCAGGTCGGCCTGCAGAGCTTCGTGCGGCTGTCCGGCGGCAAGGGCGTGCACGTGGTGGTGCCGCTGCAGCCGAAGGCCGGCTGGGAACAGGCCAAGGCCTTCTGCGAGGCATTTGCGCAGGCGATGGCGCTGGAGCAGCCCGATCGCTACGTAGCAACCATGAGCAAGGCCAAGCGCGAGGGCGTGATCTTCATCGACTGGCTGCGCAACACCCGTGGTGCCACCAGCGTGTGTTCGTGGTCGCTGCGCGCGCGTGAGGCTGCAGGCGTGGCGGTGCCGTTGCGCTGGGAAGAACTGGCAAAGGTGAGCGCCGCCGATGCGTTCCCGATGCAGAAGGCGCTGGCCCGGGCGAAGCGCCTGAAGGGGAATCCTTGGCAGGGCATCGAACGCGTGAAGCAGGTGTTGCCGACCGGTAATCGGTAGCGCCGGGCCACGCCCGGCGAGCGCGCAGCGCGGATACGTTGCGTGTCGCCGGGCACGGCCCGGCGCTACCAGATCAATGCTGCGTGGATCAGAAGTCCGCGCGGATGCCGAAGGTGACGCGGCGTCCGGAGAACTCGTACTGGGTCGGGAAGGCCTTGTCGATCGTGTAACCGCTGGTCTTCTCGTCCAGCAGGTTGATCGCTTCCAGGTTCAGCTTCCAGGTGTCATTGAGGCGGAAGCCGATCGAGGCATCCAGCTGGCCATAGGCATCGCGGTAGACCGGATACATGTTCAGGTGGATGTACTCGACGTACTTGTCCTTGTAGTTGTACGAGGCGCGCGCGCTGAAGCGGTCGTTCTCGTAGTACAGGGTGAAGTTGTACGCCTTCTCGGCCAGGCCTTCCGGCGGGGTCGGGATATCCAGGTCCGAGGCACCGGTCAGCGAGTTGTCCAGCTGGGTGTAGTTGGCATTGATGCCCCAGCCTTTCAGCGCCGGGTGCAGCATCGACAGCGGCAGCTGCGCGACCAGCTCCACGCCGGTCACCTTGTAGGAACCGTCGGCGTTGACCGGCTGGTAGACCTCGAAGTCGTAGTAGCCGTCCAGTGAACCGTTGGCGTTGAGCTTCTCAACGTTCGGCACGATGCCGGTCAGCGACTGCCGCACCACGCCGTCGATCTTCTTGGAGAAGTACGAGGCGGCCAGCAGGCCACCGTTCTGCAGGTACTTTTCCAGGCCCACTTCCCACTGCTTGGCGGTGGTCGGCTTCAGCGCCGGGTTGCCGTCCATGAAGCGGAAGCTGCTCCAGCTGACCGTACGACGGTAGGCGATGTCGGTCAGCGACGGGCGCATCAGCGTTTCCGAGGCGGCACCGCGCAGCACCAGGCCGTCGGCGATCTCGGCGGTCATGTTGAAGCTGGGCAGGATCTTGCTGTAGTCGCCGCTGCTGGAAATCGGCGACGGCGTGTAGCCGTTGCTGCCGTCGGCGTTCTGCACCGGGTGGAAGCCGGCCGAGTCGACATCGGTGTCGATCGAGCGCACGCCCAGGTTGGCGTACACCGGCACGGTGCCGATATCGAAGTAGAAGTCGGCCATGGCATACAGCGCCAGGGTCTTTTCCTTCACTTCGTAGTACTGGCCCGGATCGATCGGGGTTTCATAGCCCGGGTAGCGGAACGTGGCACGCGCGTAGGCATTGGAGATCTGCTGCCAGTCCAGGTCGCTCGGGCGATAGCCGCCGCCCGGGGCGAGCTGGCTGATCCACACCGGGTTGCTGTCGGCCAGCGTGCGGGTGTTCACCCATGCGGCGCTGCCGGCGGTCGGGCCCTGGATCTTGCCGCTGCCGAACTCGCGTTCCTTGGTCTTGTCGGTGTAGCGCGCGCCAAACTGCACGCCGCTCAACGCCGGGAAGAAGGCCAGGTTCATCTGCCGGCGCAGGTCGAGCTGCGCGGCGTACTTGTCATCCTTCACCTTCTCCAGCTCGGTTTCGTACGCTTCGAACAGGTACTTGTCCGCGGCGTTGTACATGTCGAAACCGCCGGTGGTGCTGGGCACGGTCTCGCCGCCGTTGCTGGTCCAGCGCGTGCGCGACGGTGCGTAGGCCACGTGCTTGAGGTTGGCGTAGTCCGAATCCTTGCGCGCACCGGAATAGCCGACCAGCGCGTCGATGTCCCAGCTGCCGACCTTCCAGTCCAGCTTGCTGCTGAACTGGCGGTAGTCGGTGTTGGCGTTGCGTTCCTTGCTGAGGATCTCGTGCTGGGTGGCGGTATAGGCCACGTCCTTCAGCACGGTGATGCCGTAGTCGCCCAGCGTGGTGTTGTCGTAGTCGTAGATGCGGTCCAGGGTGCTGCGGCTGGATGCCGAGTAGGCCGCGGCATCGTACTCGTCCTCGTGCGTGTCATAACCGCCGAACATCGCATCGAAGCTGAGCGAGAAGGTATCGCTGGGCTTGAACTGCAGCGAAGCGGTGGCGCCCCACTGGTCCTGCTCGTTGAGGTAGACGCGGTCGCCGACCTTGTCCTGGAAGATGATGCGGCTGGTCTCGTCCTTGTCCATGCGGTCCTGCACGACGATGCCGGCATCACGCGCCAGCACGGCGGCGGCCTGCGAACCACGCGTGCCCGACGCTTCCAGGAAGCGGCCCATCGGGCGGAAGTTGATGCCCGAATTGGAATCGGTGCGGTTGGTGCGCTTGGCCTTGGAGAACGACACCAGGCCGCCCCAGTCACCCCAGGTGTCGCTGGCGAGGAAGGATATCTTCGGATCGATCTTGCCGTTGATCGAGTTGTGCGAGGCTTCGGCCGAGGCACTGAACTTCGGCTCGGGGAAGTCGAACGGCTTGGCCGTCTCGATGTAGACCGAACCGGCGATGCCACCTTCCTCGTCGGCGGCGGTCGGCGACTTCTGCACGGTGACCGTCTGCACCACGTCGGCGGCGAAGATGTCGAACTGCACGTCGCGCCCGCCACTGCCCGAGGCGGTGGCCAGGTTGTTGATCGAGACCAGGGTGAACTCGCTGGGCAGGCCGCGCACGCTGACCTTGCTGCCCAGGCCCTTGTTGCGCTCGATGGTCACACCCGGCATGCGCTGCAGCGCTTCGGCGAGGTTCTGCTCGGGGAAGTCGGCCACGTCGGTGGCGACGATCGAATCGGAGAAGCCGATGTTGGCGCGCTTGAGGTCGACGGCGCGTTCCAGGCTTTTGGCATAGCTGCCAGAGACCGTGACGGTGTCCAGCTGCTGCAGCTGTTGCCGGGTATCGCCATCGGCGGCTTCTTCAGCCATTGCATCGATGGGCAGCACGGCGAGGCCGCCGATCAGCACCGCATGCACGGCGCGGGACAAAAGCTTCGCATGGGGGGCCGCAGCAGCGGCCTCCCGGTTCTGGTAACGCATCGGATGATTTCCCGGTTCCCTGTGGTGTCTTACGCCGCGCCTGCCCCTTTATCCGTGGGTGCAGGCCCCTGCGCCGCGTTGCCGACCTTCGGCGGGCACCGAGCCTAGGGGGGAATTGTTAAGCCTGTGTTGCGCTGCGGGACGGACGACGACCGAACCACCAGCCACCGAGCAGCTGCACCGGCAGCGATACCAGCAGGGAGATGGCGAACCAGCGCGGAAAATCACCGCCCATCACCCACAGGCCGTAGCCGCTGCCGACCACCAGCAGCGTCCAGATGGACGTGCCATGCGCACGCGGCCAGCACGGTGCGTAGTAGGTGGCGAAGGCGATGCCGGCGATGCCGCCGAGCACGGTGAAGGCCAGGTCCCAGCCCAGCTGCGTTTCGCTGCCGGGGTGCAGGCCGAACAACGACGGCAGCCAGCCGCCGGCACTGCTGACCAGGGCCAGCGCGAGCAGCGCGCCGATCAGGGCGACGACGGACAGGAAAACGGTCTTGAGCATCTCGGGCATGTGCGCATTGTACGGCGCAGCGTGCACAGGAGCGGCATGGCCGCCGCATCCGTGGGAGAGGGAAACGGAGCGGCGGCCACGCGCAGGCGGATTCGCAATGTTGGCGTGCCCGACCCGCCTCCCACGGCCACGAAGTGCCCCACGCCCGTCATGGCCGGGGAACTGCGGCGGGTCCGGTCCGCCAGCCATGCCGCATGGCAATGGCTGTGTGGCAGAGGCCTCGGGTATCGAAGATTCCAGCGCCATGCCCGCCCCCGGACATGGCACCGGGCGTCGATGCCCGTGGCGTGCCGAACTCGCGGAAGGCGATGCCCTCCGCTTGAGGGAGAGCATGCAGGGGCGGCGTTGGCGCTGCCTTGATCCTGATCAATGGATCGAGGCAGCGTAGAGTCGAGCTTGCTCGGCTGCCTTTTGCCAGAAGCCAGTCGAGCAAGCTCGACTCTACGCAGAGCAGCCGTCGAGCATGGCTCGACGCTACCGAAGCGCTGGTCAGCCGGCCAGCACCGCTGCTTCGCGGGCCAGGCGCTCGATGCTGTCCCAATCGCGCGACTGCATCAGCGCGGCCGTGGTCAGCCACGAACCGCCCACGCACAGCACGTTGGGCAGGTGCAGGAACTGCGGCGCGGTCTGCGCGCTGATGCCACCGGTCGGGCAGAAGCGCACATCGGCGAACGGGCCGTGCCACGCCGACAGCAGCGGCGCGCCGCCGGACTGCACCGCCGGGAAGAACTTGAACGTATCCAGGCCGTGTTCCAGGCCGAGGATCAGTTCCGAACCGGTAGCCACGCCGGGCAGGTACGGCAGATCGGCGTCGCACGCGGCGGCGTACAGCGTTGGCGTCGCACCCGGCGACACCGCGAAGCGCGCACCGGCTGCCTTGGCGGCCTCCATCTGCGCCGGCGTCAGCACCGTGCCTGCGCCCACCACGGCGTCGGGCACGGCCTCGACCATCGCCTTGATCGCGTCCAGCGCACGCGGCGTGCGCAGCGTCACCTCGATCACCGGCAGGCCGCCGCGGAACAGCGCCTGGGCCACCTGCACCGCATCGTCGATGTCATCAGGGGTGAACACCGGGATCACCGGTGCAAGTTTCAGTACCGCACGTACGCGCGGATCAGCGCCGGACATCGAATCGCTCCTCGCCCACCAGGGCCAGTACGTCAGCTTCGCTGACGGGGTTGAAATCGCCGGGGATGGAGTGCTTCAGACCACCGGCGGCCAGGCCGAAACGCACGGTGGCGTCGGCATCGAAGCCGGACAGGATGCCATGCAGGATGCCTGCGGCGAATGCATCGCCACCGCCGATGCGGTCGACGATGCCCTGCAGCTGGCGCACCGGTGCCTGCGCGCGGGTGCCGTCGCGGCCCAGCAGCAGCGCGCCCAGGGCGTGGTGGTCCACGCTGAGGGCCTGGCGCTGGGTGCAGGCCATCCACTGCAGCTGCGGGAATGCCGCGAACGCGGCCGCGGCGGCGGCTTCGACCTTGGCCACCACATCGGCCTGCTCTAAGCGCTGGCCGAGGATCACTTCGATATCGCGGTAATCAGCGAAGACGATGTCGGCCTGGGCGAACAGCGCATGCAGGATCGCCTGCGCATCGCCGCCCCAGCGCTGCCACAGCTTGGGCCGGAAGTTGCCATCGAAGGACACGCGCACGCCCAGCTCGCGCGCCGCACGCGCCGCCGCCAGGGTGGCCTGGGCCACGTCCGGGCCGAGCGCCGGGCTGACCCCGGACAGGTGCAGCCACTGCGCGCCCTGCAGCAGCACCGGCCAGTCGTAGTCGGCGGCGGTGCTGCGCGCGAAGGCCGAGTCGGCGCGGTCATAGACCACTTCGCTGGCACGCTGCACCGCGCCGGTGGTGAGGAAGTACAGGCCCATGCGCCCGTCCGGGTCCTGCCGCACGCTGCGCGTGTCGACCCCGTGCCGGCGCAGTTCACCCAGCACGTGGGCGCCCAGCGCGTTGCCGGCCACGGTGCTGACCATGGCCACCTCATGTCCAAAGCGGGACAGCGAGACACCCACGTTCGCTTCGGCCCCACCCACGTGTACCTGCAGCTGCGGCGACTGCATCAGCAGTTCGTGACCGGGCGCCCCCAGGCGCAGCAGCAATTCCCCGAAACATACGACACGACCCATTTCCGCTCCCTTACGCTGGCCGCCAGCGGGTACTGCTGGGCGGCGTGGAATCGCGCCACGCAGCTGCGTGGCGGTTGACCATCGGTGTCATCGCGAAACCGACCGGCCGTGCACACAGCCTATCAAACTGTCGGAAGCATTGTCCCGCAAGCGTCTTGGAGACATTACAGGTCTGTTGCGGTGCAAGATGCCGCAGAGGGAACGTGCTGCTACCGTCGGCTCTGACCAGCGGTGTCATTCCGCTGAAACACTCGCGAGACCAGACCTTTGGGAGAGGGGAAAGGCATGCATTCTCGGAACCACGCAAAAAAGACACCGGTTACCTTGCTGGCCATGGCGGTCAGCCTGGCCCTTTCGGCGGGCGCCGCCGCCCAGCAGCAGAGCGAGGCGCCCAGCGCCACCAACCTGGATACGGTCAACGTCACCGGCTACCGCGCCAGCGTCGAGAAGGCGCTGGACATCAAGCGTGGCGAGGCCGGCGTGGTCGATGCCATCGTGGCCGAGGATGTCGGCAAGTTCCCGGACCTGAACCTGGCCGAGTCGCTGCAGCGCATCCCGGGCGTGGTCATCACCCGCGAGGCCGGTGAAGGCCGCAACATCTCGGTGCGAGGCCTGGGCCCGGACTTCACCCGCGTGCGCATCAACGGCATGGAAGCGCTGACCACCGTCGGTGCCGGCGACCAGAGCGGCGGCACCAACCGCGGCCGTGGCTTCGACTTCAACGTGTTCGCTTCGGACCTGTTCTCGCAGATGGTGGTGCGCAAGACCGCCTCGGCCGACGTCGAGGAAGGCTCGCTGGGCGCAACGGTCGACCTGCGTACCGCACGCCCGTTCGACTACGACGGCTTCACCTTCGTGGCCAGTGGCCAGGCCAGCTACAACCAGATGGCCGAGAAGGCCGACCCGCGCCTGGCCGCGTTGATCTCCAACACCTTCGCCGATGGCACCTTCGGCGCGCTGCTGTCGGTGGCCTACTCCGAGCGCCAGGCGCTGGAGGAAGGTTCCAACACCGGCCGCTGGGCCAACGGCCCCAGCAACGGCGGCTTCAGCGCGGCCTCGCCCTTCACCGCTGCACGCAGTGCCGATGTCTACCACCCGCGCTTCCCGCGCTACGTGCAGATGGAACACCAGCAGAAGCGCCTGGGCGTGACCGGCTCGCTGCAGTGGAAGCCCTCCGACCGCACCGAGATCTCGCTCGACACGCTCTACTCGAAGATCGACGCCACGCGCGACGAGCACTACATCGAAGCGATCTCCTTCAGCCGCAACCGCGACTCGGCCACCGGCGCCAACCGCCGCCCCGACCGCGACGGCAAGCCGGAAACCATCGTGCGCAATGGTGAGATCCGCAACAACGCGCTGCTGTACGGCGAGTTCGACAACGTCGACCTGCGCACCGAGAACCGCCACGACGAATGGAACACCGAGTTCAAGCAGGTCAGCCTGAACTTCGATCATCGCTTCACCGATGATTTCCAGATGACCGGCAAGGTCGGCATCTCGCGCTCGGCGCACGAGAACCCGGTGCAGACCACCATCATCATGGACAAGTACGATGTGGACGGCTACAGCTACGACTACCGTGGCAACAGCCGGGCGCCGATCATCAACTACGGCATCGACCCCACCAATCCCAATGGCTGGGAACTGGCCGAGATCCGCCTGCGCCCGCAGTACGTGGACAACGACTTCGACACCGCCGAAGTCAACTTCAACTGGAACCTCAGCCCCGGCTTCCGCCTGAAGGGTGGCGTGCTGGCCAAGGATTACACCTTCAGCACGCTGGAGCTGCGCCGCACCAGCGAAGGCGCAGTGCCGGTGATCGCCAACGGCAGCCGCATCGTGCCGGCCGACCTCACCAGCCAGGCGGGCCTGAAGGGCATCAACGGCTCGCCGTCGAACTGGGTGGTGCCCAACCTGGGTGCCATCGCCGACCTGCTGGACATCTACAGCAACAGCGGCACCTTCGCCGTGGCGCCGCGCGCGAACAACAGCCGCAGCGTGGAAGAGAAGGACCGCGGCGTCTGGCTGATGGGTGAGTTCTCCACCGACCTCGGTGCCATCCCGCTGTCGGGCAACTTCGGCGTGCGCTACGTGCAGACCGAGCAGACCTCCAGCGGCGCGGCCACGGTCGGCGGCGTGCTGGTGGATGCCACCACCAACCGCAAGTACAACGACACCCTGCCCTCGTTCAACCTGGTGGCCGAGATCACCCCGGACTTCCTGATCCGCCTGGGTGCGGCCAAGGTGATGAGCCGCCCGGGCCTGGGCAACCTGACCCCGGGCGTGACCGTGGCCGTGGCCGGCGGCGCGCGCACCGTGGCCGGTGGCAACCCCAACCTTGATCCGTTCCGCGCCACCAACGTGGACATGAGCTTCGAGTGGTACTTCGCCGAAGGCGCGATGGCCGGCATCGGCCTGTTCTACAAGGACATCGACTCGTTCGTGCAGACCACCCGCGAAGTGCGCCCGTATTCCAGCAGCGGCCTGCCGGCCAGCCTGCTCGACGGCACCGGCGCTTCGGTCAACGATGACTTCACCTTCAGCATCCCGCTCAATACCCCCGGCGGCGAACTGTATGGCGTGGAAGCCAACTACACCCAGCCCTTCACCTTCCTGCCCGGCAAGTGGTCCAACCTGGGCGTGCAGCTGAACTACACCTGGGTCGACACCAGCATCCAGTACGTCAATGGCGCAGGTGCAGCGGTGATGAAGAACCAGCTGACCGGCACCTCGAAGAACGCGTGGAACGCGACGCTGTTCTACGAAGGCGATGCCTGGTCGGGCCGCGTTTCGGCCACCAACCGCAGCGACTACCTCACCCAGGCACCCGGCCAGGAAACCGGCTTCAACCTGGACGGCTACCACGGCATGACCGGCACCACCGTCCTCGATGCGTCCATCCGCTACCGCATCAGCGACCAGCTGGAGTTGAGCCTGGAAGGCATCAACCTGACCAACGAAGCCTCGGATGAGTGGGTGTACTCGCCCACCACCGGCCAGCTGCCGCTGCAGTACACCGAAACCGGCCGCCAGTTCCTGCTGGGCGTGCGCTACAAGTTCTGACCGCCGACGCGGCGGCGTGGCAGCACGCCGCCGCACTTCGAGTGCAACGAAGAAACGCCGCTGCGGCTGCTGCGGCGCAAGATGCCGCGCGCCATGCGCTTTGTTACGTTCACGCGTGACCCGCGGTGTCAGCAAGTCGTTGCACCTGCGTCGTACCGGAGGAGGCCGGTACGCACGCTAGAACGCCTTCGCAACGCTTGAGGACACCCTGGGAGGGGTTTACAGATGGATTCGTCGCTCGCGCTTCACTGCGGCCGCGCGCCGCTCACCGTGCTTGCCCTGTCGATCGGACTGGCGCTGAGCCACGCCGCGCATGCACAACAGACGCCGGAAGCGGCTGCCGCCGATGCGGTCGACCTGGACAAGGTGGAGGTCAAGGCGACCTACCGCGAAAGCCTGCAGCAGTCGCTGGACGAAAAGCGCTACAGCGTCGAGCAGGTCGATGCGATCTACGCCGAGGACATCGGTAAGTTTCCCGACCTGAACCTGGCCGAGTCGATGCAGCGCATCGCCGGTGTCTCCATCGACCGCGAAGGCGGCGAAGGCCAGCAGATCTCCGTGCGCGGCCTCGGTTCGGACTTCACCCGCGTGCGCATCAACGGCCTGGAAGCGCTGTCCACCGCCGGTAGCGGCAGCACCGGCGTCAACCGCAGCCGCGGCTTCGACTTCAACACCTTCGCCTCCGAACTGTTCAGCCGGGTCAAGGTCAACAAGACTCAGTCGGCGCAGATGGACGAAGGTTCGCTCGGCGCCACCGTCGACCTGCGCGCGTCGCGGCCGTTCGACTTCAATGGCTTCCAGGCCTCGCTCAATGGCCAGTACGGTTACAACGAACTGTCGCGCTCGAAGGACCCGCGCGTGTCGGCGCTGCTGAGCAATACCTGGGCCGACGGTCGCTTCGGTGCGCTGGTGTCGGCGGCGTGGAGCAAGCGCACGATCTTCGAGGAGGGCTACAACCCGGTGCGCTGGGAGCACGGCAACTACCGCAACTCCAACCAGGCCACGGCCGCCAACAACGGCACCTACGGCTTCTGCAGCCCGGCCGGCTATGACCCGCAGACACCGCGCAACCCGGCCGCCAATGAAACCGCGCAGGGCGTCGGCAGCGCCGCCAACCAGGCGCGCAGCAACGGCTGGGGCAGCTATGGCATCGACGCCACCCACTGCGGCACCGGCATCGACCGCCCCGATGCAACGGCAGAGAACATCGCCGCCTACGAGACCGCCACCAATGCGTGGATCCCGCGCTACCCGCGCTATATCCGCACCGAGCATGAGATCGAACGGCTGGGCGTCACCGGCGCGCTGCAGTTCCGCTTCAGCCCCGACAGCCTGCTCAACCTTGACCTGATGTACTCGAAGCTGGACAAGGACCAGCGCGAGGACTCGATCGGCGCCAACCTGCATCGCACCGCGCAGTACGGCGGCAAGACCCAGATCGTGGTGCGCGAAGCGCAGGTGGATGCGCAGAACCGGCTGGTCTACGGTGTGTTCGACAACGTCGACTTCCGCACCGAATCGACCGCCATCGAGGAAAGCACCGAGTTCAAGCAGGCCAGCCTGAACTTCGAGCACCGCTTCAACGATGCCGTGCGCCTGGATGCACTGGTCGGCCACTCCTCGTCCAGTTTCGAGCGGCCGGTGTTTTCCATGGTCAGCTTCGACAACAGCAACCTGGATGGCTTCGTGCTGGACATGCGCAACGGCGCCAGCATGCCGTCGATGACCTTCCCCTTCGCCTTGGGCGATGCCGCGTCCTGGCAATGGCTGGGCTACGGCACCGCGCCGGTGAACGCCAACGGCACCGCGCGCGGCGGCAACATCAGCGAAGTGCGCCTGAACCCGCAGTACGTCGACAACAGCTTCGACACCGCCAAGGTCGACCTGACCTTCAACGTGTCGCCCACCTTCACCCTGCGCGGCGGCCTGGCCTACAAGGACTACGGCATGCGCACGCAGGAGTACCGCAACATCAGCTATGGCCGCATGTCGCAGGCGCTGCCCGATGGCGTCGGCGTGGGCGACCTGTCCACCAGCCTCGATGGTTTCGGCAAGGGCCTGGATGGCAGCACGCCGGGCAGCTGGCTGATCCCCGACTTCAACCGCATCGCCGAGCTGCTGGACATCTACTGCAACTGCAACACCGGCACCCTCGGCGGCGACTACCGCCTGGCCGGCGTCGGCCACTTCGGTGCATCGAACAACAACTTCGACGTGACCGAGAAGAGCTACGCCAGCTACCTGCAGCTGGACTTCAACACCGAACTCTGGGACCGCCCGTTCCGCGGCAACCTCGGCCTGCGCTACGTGCGCACAGAGATCGATGCCAGCGGCTATGCACCGTGCCAGGCGGCAAGCAGCAGCGACCTGTCGGCGGCTTGCGAACCGTTCCTGGGCGTGGCCAGCGCCACCGCCGATGCCGGCGAGCGCCTGCTGGTGGCCACCACCGTCGGCCACCGCTATGACGACTGGCTGCCCTCGCTGAACCTGGCCTGGGACCTGACCGACAGCGTGGTGCTGCGCTTCGGCGCGGCCAAGACCATGGCCCGGCCGACCCTGTCCAACCTGTCGCCCAGCGTCAGCGGCGGCCCGACCAGCTTCCTCGACGAGGACCGCTACTACTCGATCAACCTGGGCAACCCGAAGCTGGATCCGTTCCGCTCCACCAACTACGACCTGAGCGCGGAGTGGTACTTCCAGGAAGGTGCCCTGCTGTCGGCGGCGGTGTTCTACAAGGACATCGAAACCTACGTGCAGCGCACCCGCCTGCTGACCACCTGGGGCGACATGGGCTATTCGCTGGACCTGCTGCCGGCCGGCTTCAGCCCGAACACGCTGTTCAACGTGCAGAGCTACTTCAACACCCCCGGTGGCCCGCTGAAGGGCTATGAGCTGACCTACCAGCAGCCCTTCAGCTTCCTGCCCGGCTTCTGGAAGAACTTCGGCATCCAGCTGAACTACACCCACGTCGATTCGAAGATCAAATACCTCTTCAGTTCCGGCAGCGGCGACACCATCGTCACCACCTACACCGAGAACGACCTGCTGAACCTGTCGCCGAACTCGTACAACGCCACCCTGTACTACGACGACGGCCGCTTCAGCGCACGCGTGTCCACCAGCTACCGCGATGCCTACATCAACCAGATCCTGACCCAGGAAAACGTCTGGGACCTGGACGGCAACCAGTACGCCACCGCCGATGTCACCGGCAAGTACAGCGTGGAGAACGTGGATTTCAACATGTCCTGGAAGTTCAACAAGCAGCTGACCGTCAGCTTCGAGGCGATCAACCTGCTGGACAGCGCCGACGAGCGCTTCGTCGATTCGGCCCTGTCACTGCCCGACCGCTACACCCACACCGGGCGCCAGTACTACCTGGGGCTGCGCTACAAGTTCTGAGCACGGCCCCTGTCCCGCCGTACCGCACCGCCGCCATGCCGCTGCACCGTCGAATGCTGCTGAAAGGAAGGTTCCATGCACCGTACCGCCCCTGACCTGATCCGCCCGCGCCGCCGCCTGCTGGTGGCCGCGCTGTCGCTGGCCACCGCGCTGCCCGCGCTGGCCGCACCGTCGCCGACGCTGCTGTTCCACGTCGACGCCAACCAGGGGCTGACCGCCGTGACGGCGCAGGGCGAAGCGGTGCCGAACTTCCGCGACAAGGCGGCGGTGGTCGATGACGGTGCACGCGGCAAGGCCATCCAGTGGGAAGACGACGGCGTGCTGGCCTGGGATGCGCCCGGCAACATCCAGGCCCAGCGTGGCACCCTCGCCTTCGACTGGCGCCCGCGCTACGCGGTGGGCGAAGCGCCGTTCGTGATCTTCCGCGTCGGCTATGCCGACCACAGCAGCTGGGACATGGCGTGGCTGCGCATCGACTGGAACGGCCACGGCTTCGATGCGTTCGTCACCGATGCCAACCTCGCGCGCAGCCGCGTGTCGTTCCGCATGGATACGCCACCGCGGCCGGAGCAGTGGCTGCACCTGGCCTTTGCCTGGGACGAGGACCAGGGCGTGCGCCTGTTCGTCGATGGCCGCGAAGTGGCGCGTGCACAGGCCACCGGTGACTACGACGCGGCGCTGGACCAGCTCGGCCTGGCCGGGCGGGTGATGGCGCCCTACCAGGTGCAGAGCCGTTACAACTTCCTGCGCGGCAGCGATTTCCAGCACATCCGCGTCTACGACCGCATGCTCGATGGCCCTGCCGTGCAGGCGCTGGCGGGTGGCAAGGCGCCGGCCAGCGCGGTGGCAGCGGCCACCGACGAGCGTGCCTGGCGCCATCGCTTCGGCTGGGAAGGTGCGGCACCGCCGGCACTGGCATCGGCCGGCACGCGCATCCGCAAGATCGAGTTTGCCGATACCCGTGACCTGAAGGCATGGATGTGGAAGGCCACCGATGGCATCGCCGAGACCACCTGGCCGGGCGTCTACAACCGCTCGCGCCTGCCCGGCCGCAACGACTATTTCCAGCTGCCGGACTGGAACACCTACGTGGAAAGCGGCCAGCACCTGGACCTGACCCTGCCGGCCGGCGAGACGGTGAACCGCATGGAGATCCGCGGTGCGGCCTTCGGCACCCTGGCCCACGGCCCCGACGCTGCCCATGCCACGCAGGTGCTGGCCACGCGCCCGCGCGGCGTGGTGCGCAGCGTGCAGGACATTCCCGCGCAGCAGGGCGGCGTGCTGCGTTTCAGCAACGTCGAACAGGAAACGCCGATCCAGGAAATCTGGGCCTACAACGTGAGCGAAGGCGCCGAACCGGAAGGCACGGTGAAGCAGGCCTACGTGATCGACAGCCAGGCGCTGCCCGACTACACCAACCTGGAGGCGCTGCGGCACTACATTGATGGCCGCTACCCGGTGGCCGAGCGCAGCACGGTGATGGCCCTGCCCAAGGGCGCCGGTTCGCGCCGCCGCAGCCCCGATACCCTGCCGGCGCAGCCGCGGCCGATCGTGCACGTGCTGATTCCCTCCGGCGTGGGCGATGCGCCGGCCAACCAGCCCTTGATCCGCAGCTGGGCCTACAGCTGGGAAAACATGCACGACGGCCTGGATGGCGTGGCCATCGATATTCCCGCACTGGACCTGCCGGCCACCCACGGCGGCCTGATCCCGCTGAACATCCGCATCAAGGATCCGATCTGGCCGGCGCGCGACATGATCGATGTTTCGGTGTCGGTGCAGCCGGGGCAGGCACGCACGCTGTGGCTGGACCTGCGCGACCGCATCCTCACCCCGGACAGCCTGTGGCTGAGCATCGCCTCGGCCGCGCCGGGCTTCGATGCCGCTGCGCTGGATGGCGCGCAGATCCGCCTGGTGTTCAAGCCGCGCGCGGACGCGCTGAAGGAGCACGTGGCCGACCGCTTCAACCAGGTGCGCGACAACTGGGGCTTCCTGGTGGAGGAGCACACCACTTCCAAGCGCCAGCGCCTGTATGCACGCGTGTATGCCGACCTCAGCGACCTGCTGCGGGTGGACCCGGACCACGAGCTCGGCCGCCTGTACTGGAACTACATCAGCTACAACAGCCAGGGCCGCCCGCCCTACACCGCACCGGCCATGCCCAAGGGCGTGCCGGCGTGGGCGTTCAACCAGGTGCAGGACCTGGCCCAGGTGCGGCAGTTCGTCGACTGGTGGATCGACCAGCGGCAGGTGGCCTATGGCGATTTCGGTGGTGGCATTTCCGATGATTCCGACCTGACCCAGCAGTGGCCGGGGCTGGCCCTGATGGGCGTGCAGCCGGACCGGCTGAATGCCTCGCTGACCGCGCTGTCCGATGCGGTGTACCGCAATGGCATGTTCAGCAACGGCCTGAGCACGATCGAGACCGACGAGCTGCATTCCTACGAGGAAGGCATCAACACCAACAGCGCCATGCTCTACCTCAACTGGGGCGACCCGTTGACGCTGGAGCGCCTGATGGAAACGGTGAAAGCGTTCGACGAGCGCATCATCCTGCGCAACCCGCAGGGCAACCTGCTGTTCTCCAGCAACTGGTTTGGTGGCAACAAGGTCTACCGCGAACCGAACTGGCAGTGGCAGAAGCCCTATTCGTTCCCGGTGCTGCACCCGGCGTTCCTGCTGGGCCAGTACAACGCCGATGCGACCGGCCGCAAGCTGGTGATCGGCCTGGCCGATGGCTACCTGGCCCATGCGGGCACTGACGGGAAGGGGCGCTTCACCCTGCCCAACGAGATCAACTGGGCCACCGGTGCCACCCGTGGCGGCGAGTTGAACAACGGCTCCGGCGGCGGCGACACGATGCACACCTTCTGGGCGGCGTGGCGCTGGACCGGCGATGCGAAGTACCTGCAGGCGCTGGACTACCGCGTGGCGCGTGGCGGGCCGGGCGCGCTGGCCAACCTGGGCGAGAACTACGTGGACGTGCTGGGCAGGCAGCAGGACTGGTACCCGACGCTGACCGCCGAGGCCGATGCTGGAAAGACCGGTTTCGCCAGCCTGATGGCCTGGCAGGCCAGCGGTGATACGAAGTACATCGACGCGCTGCACGCCGACGGCCTGCAGGCCAAGGTGCAGCGCGCCTACATGAACACCGAGGGCCACTGGTGGTCCGACCGCGTGGAAGCGCCCAGCGAGTTCCTGCAGCGCGCGCGCCTGGGTGGCATCGCGCTGAAGCGCAACCAGAGCTGGCCCGGCCACACCGTCAGCTGGCGCTTCGACCGCGACGGTGCTGCCGAGCAGGTGGCCCTGCTGGTGCACGCGCCGTCACGCGAACGCTTCACCGTGACCAGCCACAACCTGGGCACGCGCACCATTGCTGCCGACATGACCGGCTGGAACGTGGCCAGCGGCACCTGGCGCGTGCGCAGCGGCGTGGACGCCGATGGTGATGGGCGCATCGACGGCACCGCCACCGAACGCAGCGTGCAGCTGGAGACCAGCGTCTCGGTGCCGATGCAGTTCCGACCGGGCCGCACCGAAGTGTTCGAGTTCGAGCGGATCACCGCCGGGACGCCGGTGGAAATGCGCGCGGACCTGGGCATCGGTCGTGGCGATGTGCGGGTGGACGGGCGCCAGGTACACGTGACCGTGCACAGCCTGGGCCATGCTGGCAGCGGCGTGGGCGTGGCGGTGCTGGAGGACGCACGTGGCCGCGAGATCGCGCGCACCGAGGTGCCGGCGCTGGCCGCACCGACCGACCTGCAGCCGAAGACGGTGGTGGTGTCGCTGCCGTTGCCCGCCGGTGACCGCAGCGGCCTGCGCGTGCGCGTGGCGCTGGCCGATGGCGGCGAGGAAGTGACCCGGTTGAACAACGTGGCCGACGTGCCGCGTTGATGGGGCGTGCCGCTGCCTCGCCTGCGTAGAGTCGAGCTTGCTCGACTGCTGTTGGTGCCCTGCAAAGCGCAGTCGAGCAAGCTCGACTCTACGGAGAGCGATGCGCATGCGCGCGGTCAGCAAAGCGCAGTCGAGCAAGCTCGACTCTACGGAAAGCGATGCTCATGCGCGACGTCAGGCCGCGTCGGTCTCCATCATCTTCACCCGGCGCTGGTACCAGCCATCGTCGAGCGGGTCGAACACCGCGCTGCGTTCCATCACGCCCTGGTACACATGCACCGACACCGCAACGTCGGTGTCGCTGGCGTTGCGCAGCGTGTGGTACTCGTGCGGCGGAATCAGGCTGCCGGCGCTGCCGCGGTAGCCGTACAGCGCCTCCTGCGCGGCGAAGCGGTGGCGATCGCCCTGCCGTTCCAGCAGCGCATACGGGGTGACGATCAGTTCGCCCTGCCAGACCCCTTCCACGCACCACATCGCATCGTGGTCGTGCAGCGGCGTGCCCTGCCCCGGCCCCCAGCACATGGCGATGACGCTGTAGCCCAGGGTCGGGCTGCGGTGCAGTTCGCGGCGTGCGTAGTGGCCGTCCACCGGGCGGCGCACGCACGGCGGCAGTTCGATGAGCGGATCGATGATGGCCTCGCGCAGCACCTTCTGCAGGGCGTGAGTGATCAGCGCCGGATCCGCCAGGCAGACCGCGCCGTCGATGGCCGCCAGCAGGCGATCCCGGCCCGTGAACGGCAGTGGTGTGGACGTCGCTCCCATGTCGGCCAGTCTAGGCGAGCCGGGTTAACAGAATGTTTTCAGCCGTCCAGCCTGCGGCCGAAAGGCCAATTACGAAATAATTCGACGTAATTAACCGACGTTTCTTGGCGTTGGCCGCGTCAAGGCAACAGCAGTGCGCGCATCCCCGGCACCTCGCGGGCCAGTTCCGTGGCCACCAGGGTGGCGAACACCTGCGCGCCCTCGTCGCCCAGATGGGTGTAATCGAAGGCCTTTTTGGCCTGGCCCATCGGCTCCAGTGCCGCGTTCTGCACCGCCGCCGGCGCGCCGGCCAGGCCGGGGCTCGCGCCTACCGTGGTGCCGCCCAGGGCGCTGGCCACCTGCGCCTGGCTCGCCGGTGCCTGCGCAAGCCGCATCGCCGGCACCGGCCCGAGTGCCTGCACCAGGGCGCGGCTGCGCGCATGCAGATCCACCAGCGGCACCTGCAGTTCGCGCGCCACCGCACGCACGCTGTCGGCCCACGGTGCAAGGTCGTCCACCAGCACGCCATCGACGAACTGGCGTCGGGTCAGCGGGGTCAGCAGTACCGGTTTGGCGCCGGCCGCGCGGACCTGCTGCACGTAGCGGCGCAGGTTGTCGGGGAACTCCTGCTGCAGGTCGGTCGAGCGCCCCGGCTTGCCCGGCTGGTCGTTATGGCCGAACTGGATCAGCACCCAGGTGGCGGCGTAGCCCGGCGTGCGCATCTCCGCCTCGACCAGGGCCCACGAACCCTCGGCGCGGTAGTTGTACGTGCTGCGGCCACCGCGTGCCAGGTTCAGGCAGGCGGCGAACGAGGTCACGTGGTCGGCGCAGAAGCGCGGGCCCCAGCCGCCCTGCACGGCGGTGGTGGAATCGCCCACCAGCACGATCTTGCTGGCGCGGATCGGCGTGGGGGCCGGGCGGTCGCTGATCGACGGGTCGACGGCGGCGTGGGCCGCGCCGGCCACGGCCAGGGCCAGCAGAACAGGCAGCAGGCGCATGTCAGGCGGTTCCTCGTTGCAGGAAGGGGACGCGCTGGTAGAGCTCGCGCTCGCCACCGCGCGGGTCATCGGCGCCGCGGCTGCGCACGTCGAACAGCATCGTGCGCCGCTGCGGCAGGGTGTACGGCGCCCAGTCCGCCAGCCCGGCATGGTTGGGATTGCCGTGGCGGGCGAAGGCGACCAGTGCATCGCTCATGGTCGCGGCCAGCGCGCGTGCATCCGCGCCGCCGCCGGTGCGCGCCGTGGGCAGGCCGGCGTTGTCGAACACCAGCGGAATATCGAGGGTGTGGAAGGCACGCAGGCGCCCTTCCTGCACCGGCGAAGGCCAGTCGAGCTGGTAGGCCCAGGTGGGCGCCGCCGTGGCCGGCTGGCGGGCACGCGCTTCCAGTTCCTCCACTGCGCCACGCCAGGAGCGCCCGGCGGTGGTGGCCGCGAAGAACACCTCCGACGGCGTGTAGTGCGGGTACAGGCGGCGGTAGTGCTCGATCACCACCGACGGCAGCAGATCGACGAACTGCTGCTTCTCCAGCTGCGCCGGCAGGGTGGTCCAGTCCAGCGCGAAGTTGGCCGGGTCGTTGCCGAGGAAGGCACGGGTTTCATCGTGGGTGTTGCCGATCACCATCGGGATGGCCGCCGACTGCGACGGTGCCTGCGGCCAGAACGGATGCACCGGCAGCACCACCTCATCCAGCACCGGCCCGAAGTACAGCGCGCTGTCCTCCACCCGCGAGGGATCACGGGCACGGGTGGCAGCGAGCAGATCGGCCGCAGGCAGGCGCAGCAGCGCGGCCAGGTCCGGCGCACGCACTGCGTCCATCGCCACTGCTGCACGCTGTGCGGCTGCGCGCGGGCCAGCGGCGGTGACCTGCTGCCCGCTCATCGTCCACGCCCGCTGGAACAGGCCGCGCGCGGCCGGCATCGCCATCAGCGTGGCGATCTTGGCGCCGCCGCCGGACTGGCCGAACACGGTGATGTTGCCCGGGTCGCCACCGAACGCCGCAGCGTGCTCGCGCACCCACTGCAGCGCCTGCACCAGATCCAGCTGGCCGACATTGCCGGATGCCGCGTAGCGCGGGTCGCCCAGCGCGCCCAGGTACAGGTAGCCGAAGGTATTGAGGCGGTGGTTGAGGGTGACCACCACCACGTCGCCACGGCGGCACAGCGCACTGCCGTCGTACAGCGGGTCGCTGCCGGAGCCGTTGTTGAAGCCGCCGCCGTGGATGTACACGAGCACCGGGCGGCGTGCGCGCGCATCCAGCGCGGGCGTCCACACGTTGAGGAACAGGCAGTCCTCGCTGCCGGGGCCTTCACTGCCGCCCTGCGGTGCCGCAGCGCCGAAGTCCAGCGCGTCGGCGATGCCGCGCCAGGCGGCCTCGCGGCGCGGCGGCTGGAAGCGGTAGGCGGCCGTGTCCCCGCCGTAGCGCAGGCCGCGGAACACCAGCACGCCCTGTTCGCGCTGGCCACGTACCCGCCCGCCGCGCACCCGCGCCAGCACCTGGGTGTCATCGCGCGGGCCGGGTGCTGCCAGCGCCGCCGGCAGTGATGCCACGGTGGCCGTGGCCAAGGCCCAGCGCGCGCTGTCGCGCAGGAAGCGGCGGCGCTGCAGATCGTTCGGCGCGGTGTTCATCGGCTACCCCGGGGTCGGATCCCCTCGCCACCGGAGAGGGGCTGTGCCCCGCCATCCGACCCCATGCCCGCAGCCGCCAACCATGCTTCCGCCAGCATCGGCCACCCCGCCAGGGTGGAACCCGGCGGCACGCGCATGCCGAATCCATGCCCGCCGTGGGCGAACAGGTGCAGTTCGTGTTCAACGCCGGCGTCGGCCAGTGCCGCGGCCATCAGCACGCTGTTGCGCACGCTCACCACGCGATCGTCGTTGGCATGCACCAGCAGGGTCGGCGGCATGTCCGCACGCACCTGCTGCTGCATCGAGTACTGCGCCGCCAGCGCCGCATCCGGGTGTTCGCCCAGCAGGCGCCCGCGCGAGCCACTGTGCGCATGCGCGCCCATGTCGATGACCGGATAGACCAGCACCGCCCGCGCCGGCCGTGCGCTCAACCGATCGATCGCATCGCGCGCCGGGTAGACCGGGGCATCGAAGGCGGTGGCCAGCCGCGCGGCGACGTGGCCGCCGGCGGAAAAGCCCATCACCGACACGCTGCCGGCATCCAGCCCACGCTGTGCGGCCTGCCCGCGCACCACGCGCAGCGCACGCTGCGCATCGGCCAGCGCGGCCTGGCGGTCACGGCCGGCCTGCGGCAGGCGGTAGCGCAGCACGAACAGGGTATAGCCGGCGCGGTCCACCCACTCCGGCACCAGGGCGCTGTCTTCCTTGTCGATCACCACGCGCTGGTAACCGCCGCCGGGAATGACCAGCAGTGCGCGCCCGTTCGGCCGCGCCGGCGCATGCACCAGCAGGTAGGGCGCATCGATCTGGTCGACATAGCGGTCGGGCTGCGCCGGATCACGGCTGCGCTCGACCACCCGTGCTGGCCGCACCGGTCCCTGCTCACCCGGCACCTGCCCGGCCGGCCACAGCGCGATCCGTTCGCCGGCCAGCTCCTGGCCGGGGCGTTCGTTGTCGCGCGGCGGCGCGGCGGAGGTGGTCAGCGGCAGGGCCAGCAACAGCCCGCAGAACAACAGCACGACAGGACGCAGACGCATGGCAGGCAACGGCTCCGGCAGGACAGGGACAGGGTGCCTGGTGCATCCGGTGGCAGCACGTGATGCGCTGCGGCTTGCACGATGACACCGGTTTACCATATACACCTCCTGCAGACGCTGTCGATGGGCAGTGCAACAAACACAGGGAGACCGTTCTTGAGCAACGAACACGGCACACATGGGCAGACGCCGCCGCCGGACGATGCGGCCGCGATCGCCCAGGCCTTCACCACCGCCCGCCGCGCCGGGCAGTCGCTGGCCGCATTCCCGGGCACCATCCCGGACACCCTGGTAGGCGCCTACCAGGTGCAGGACCTGGCCATCGCCGCCTGGGATGACCGCGTGGTCGGCTGGAAGGTGGGTTACATCGCCGCCGAGCGCCGTGACGTGTCCGCGGATGACCGCCTGCTGGGCCCCATTTTTTCCCGTCAGCTGAAAAATGCTACCGGTGGAACAACGGACATCCCGGTGTTCGTCGGCGGCTTTGCCGCGGTCGAAGCGGAGTACGTGCTGGAGCTGTTGGAGGACGCCACGGCCGGACAACTGCACTGGTCGCCGGAGCAGGCCGAGGCCCTGCCCGCGCGCCTGTACATCGGTGTGGAAGTGGCCAGCAGCCCGCTGGCCACCATCAACGAACTCGGCCCGCGCGTGGTGGTGTCCGACTTCGGCAACAACAACGGCCTGGTGCTGGGGCCGGAGATCGCCGACTGGACCGCACGCGATGAAACCTCGCTGCGTGCCGAGACGCTGATCGAAGGCGAAGTGGTCGGCACCGGTGGTGCGACGCGCCTGCCGGGTGGCCTGCGCGCTGCGTACGCCTTCGCGCTGTCCCGTTCGGCCCTGCGTGGCCGGCCGCTGCGCAAGGGCGACCTGATCGCCACCGGCAACGCGACCGGCATCCATGACATCACCGCCGGGCAGACCGCGCTGGTGCGTTTCGCCGGCTTCGGCGACATTGCCTGCCGGGCCGTGCCAGCGGGATAACCGCTGGCCTGCCCTGGTGAACACGCGCGGGAGGGCGCAGATGATCACACGACGTAACTTCCTGGCCGGTGGCGCTGCTGCCCTGGCCACGCCGATGCTCGCAGCCTGTGGCCGCGGGCCGGGCGCCAGCGTGGACGGCGGCACCCTGCTGACCGCCACCGATGTGCACGTGGCCGACTACCCCACCGTCACTGCGGTGAAGTGGATCGGCGAAACGCTGGAACGCGAAACCCAGGGCCGGCTGCGCCTGCGGCAGTACCACTCGGGCCAGCTGGGCCGCGAATCGGAAGCGATCGACATGGCCCGCTTCGGTGCCATCGACATCACCCGCGTCTACGCCGGTGCGCTGAACAACGCCTTCCCGCTGACCCAGGCGCTGTGCCTGCCCTACGTGTTCAAGTCGGTCGCGCACCAGCGCGCCGCACTGGATGACGGCGTGGCCGACGCGGTGCTGCGCGGCTTCGAGAGCCGCGACCTGGTGGGCCTGGCGATCTACGATTCCGGCGCGCGCTGCTTCTACAACACCAAGCATCCGATCGTTTCGCCGAAGGACCTGCATGGCCTGAAGCTGCGCGTGGCCTCCTCGGACATCTTCATCCAGCTGATGCGCCTGCTCGGTGCAAACCCGACGCCGATGTCGCTGGGCGATACGTTCTCGGGCATGGAAACGCACATGATCGACGGTGCCGAGAACAACATGCGCAGCTTCCATTCCAGCCGCCATTTCGAGGCCGCGCATTACTGGTCGCAGAGCGATCACTCCTACGCACCGGACGTGCTGCTGATGTCGCGCGCCAGCTTCGAGCGCCTCAGCCCCGATGACCGCCAGCTGCTGCTGCATACCGCGCGCGCCTCGGTGGGCGTGATGCGCGAGCAGTGGGATGCCTCCGAAAGCGCTGCGCGCCGCGCGGTGCTCGACTTCGGGGTGAAAGCCAACGAAGTGGACATGCCCGCCTTCCGCGCCGCGGCCCAGCCGCTGCTGCAGCAGTACCTGCAACAGCCGGACATCGCCGCGCTGGTCGACCGCATCCGCGCTGCCTGAGGACCCTGCCATGACCGAGACCTTGCCGCCCGCCGCCGGGCCTGGACAGCGCCTGCTGGACCGCATCGCCGACATCGCCATCTACTGCGCCGTCGCCGCCCTTCTCGGGCTGGTGGTGGTGCAGGGCTGGCAGGTGTTCGCCCGCTACGTCATCAACGATTCGCCCAGCTGGACCGAGCCGGTCACCCTGCTGCTGCTGGCCACGGCGATGAGCCTGGGCGCGGCCTGCGGCGTGCACACCAACCGCCATTTCGGCTTCTTCCTGCTGCACGCCTACATGGGCCCCGGCCTGCGCCGCGCGGTGGATGTGCTGGTGCAGCTGGTGGTGGCCGTGCTGGGGGCCTTCATCGCCTTCTGGTCGGCCGACCTGCTGCTGGACGGGCTGGACATCAAGACCGCCGGCGCCCAGCTGCCGCAGAGCATCAACTACCTGCCGCTGGCCGTGGGTGGTGCGCTGATGGTGCTGTTCGCACTCAACCGTGCGTGGAAAGCGCTGCAGGCCCGCGACGCCGGCAGCGACGACGCTGAAGGAGATCGTTGACCCATGGGCATCACCATCCTGTTCGCCGTATTCGCCGTGCTGCTGCTGCTCGGCGTGCCGGTGGCCTACGCGCTGGCCGCCGCCGCGCTGGCCACCCTGCTCTACCTGGACATTCCCAGCATCGTGCTGGTGCAGCAGATCTCGGCCGGCACCGGCTCGGCCTCGCTGATCGCCATTCCACTGTTCATCTTCGCCGGCGAGATCATGATGCGCGGCGGCATCTCCGAGCGCCTGATCGCACTGGCGTCCTCGCTGGTCGGCCGCATGCGCGGCGGCCTGGGCCAGGTCTCGATCCTGTCCTCGCTGTTCTTCGGCGGCGTGTCCGGCTCGGCCATCGCCGACGTCTCGGCGGTCGGCGGCACGATGATCCCGCAGATGGTCAAGCGCGGCTATGACCGCGATTTCGCGGTGAACGTCAGCATCACCGCCGCGCTGGTGGCACTGCTGGTGCCGCCCTCGCACAACCTGATCCTGTTCTCTGCCGCCGCCGGCGGTGGCCTGTCCATCGCCGATCTGTTCGCCGCGGGCATCGTGCCGGCGCTGCTGATGACCGTCGCCCTGATGCTGACCGGCTATGCCGTGGCACGCCGCCGCGGCTACGGCGTGGAAGTGTTCCCGGGCTGGCGCGCGGTGCTGCTGCGCATCGTCTCCGCCCTGCCCGGCCTGGGCCTGGTCGCGCTGATCTTCGTCGGCATCCGTGCGGGCATCTTCACCGCGGTCGAGAGTGCGGCCATCGCCGTGGTCTACGCCCTGCTGGTGACCACCGTGCTGTACCGGCAGCTGCGCTGGCGCGAGTTCTTCGACACGGTCATCCATGCCGCGCGCAGCACCGGCGTCATCCTGTTCGTCATCGCCACCGCCGCCGTGTTCGGTTGGCTGCTGGCCTACCTGCAGGTGCCGACCGCCGCAGTGGACTTCCTGCAGTCGTTCGCACACAGCCAGTTCATGGTGCTGCTGATGATCGTGGTGATGCTGCTGCTGCTGGGCACCTTCATGGACCTGGCGCCGATGATCCTGATCTGCACGCCGATCTTCCTGCCGGTGGCCAAGGCCTACGGCATCGATCCGATCCACTTCGGCCTGGTGCTGGTGCTGACCGGCGGCCTCGGCCTGGTCACGCCGCCGGTGGGCTCGGTGCTGTTCATCGGTACCTCCATCGGCAAGATCACCGTGGGCCAGAGCATGCGCACGATCTGGCCGTTCTGGTTCGCCGCGCTGGCGGTGCTGCTGATCGTCACCTTCTTCCCGCAGCTCTCGCTGTGGCTGCCGGCCGCGCTGCGCGCATGATGCGGCGTCGCGCGTTGCCGCTGTTGCTGGGCGTGGGCATGGCCGCCACGGCGGCCCACGCTGCGCCGCCGGCAGCAGCACCTGCCATTCCGGTGGGCAGCTTCAACGACGGCGTGAACCACTGGCGCAGCGGCCATGCCGATGGTTACGCACGGCTGCAGCCACAGCAGTACCGGCAGATCGCCGACAACCTGCTGTTGCTGCAGCGCCGCTCCGGCGGCTGGCCGGTGAACCAGGACCCGCTGCGGGTGCTGGACGCCGCCGCGCGCGCGGCCGCCCTCGTATCGCAGGATGAGCCCGGCGGCAGCTTCGACAACCGCACCACCTACACCCAGGTGGACTACCTGGCCGAAGCCTTCGCCCGCAGCGGCGACACCCGCTACCGCGACGCCGCACTGCGTGGGCTGGATTTCATCCTCGACCAGCAGATCGAGCGCTGTGGCGGCTGGCCGCATTCGGTGCCGGCACGCACCGACTACCACGACCGCATCACCTTCGCCGACGACGTCACCAGTGGCGTGCTGGCCACCCTGCGCCAGGTAGAGGATGCACCGCGCTTCGCCTTTGTCGACGCCGCGCGCCGCACGCGGGTGGCCACGGCGGTGCAGCGCGGTGATGCCTGCCTGCTGCGCCTGCAGGTGCGCCAGCACGGCCAGCCGACGCTCTGGGCCGGCCAGTACGATGCCACCACGCTGCAGCCGGCACCCGGTCGAAAATTCGAACTGGCCGCGCTGGTGACCGATGAAAGCGTGGGCGTGGTGCGTTACCTGATGTCCATCCCCGATCCGTCGCCGCAGACGGTGCAGGCCATCGAAGGCGCGCTGGCGTGGTTCCAGGCCAACGCGCTGCATGGCCTGCGGCTGCAGACCTTCGACGCACCCGCCGAACAGTTCGCCCACCACCGCAGCACGGTCGATCGCCGCCTGCTGGCCGACCCGGCCGCGCCGCTGCTGTGGGGCCGCTTCCATGACCTGGCCGACAACAGCGTCGTGCTGGCCAACCGCCAGGGCGACCGCCTGCAGACCTACGAACAGGTCGGCCGCGAGCGCCGCACCGGCTACCACTGGTATGGCACCTGGCCACAGGCCCTGCTCGACCGCGATGCGCCGGCCTGGCGCGCGCGCCTCGGCCGCCCTGCCCCCTGACGCTGCACCTGCCACCGCACCCGCACCACGGAGGAACCCGATGCTGTCGCGCACCGCTCTGAAGTCCCTGCTTGCCGCCACCCTGCTGCTGGCCGTACCCGTCCTCGCGCAAGCGCAGGCGCCCGCCACGTCGTGGAAGCGTGGCATCGAGAACCAGCGCCAGGCCGACCTGGGCGACGGCACCTTCCTCAACCCGGTGTTCGCCGGTGACCGGCCCGATCCGTCGGTGCTGAAGGACGGCCAGGACTACTACCTCACCCTCTCTTCGTTCGATGCCTACCCGGGCCTGCCGATCTGGCATTCGCGCGACCTGGTGAACTGGCAGCCGCTGGGCCATGCGATCACCAAGAACGTGGGCGCGATCTGGGCGCCGGACATCGTCAAGCATGAAGGCCGCTACTACATCTACTTCCCGGCGCGCACCGGTGAACACCGCAGCAACTTCGTGGTCTGGGCCGACAGCATCAAGGGGCCGTGGAGCGAGCCGATCGACATCGGCCTGGGCGGCTACATCGACCCCGGCCATGCCGTGGGCGAGGACGGCAAGCGCTACCTGTTCCTCAGCGGCGGCGACTACGTGCAGCTGGCCGACGACGGCCTGAGCGTGGCCGGTACGCCGAAGCACGTCTACGACGGCTGGAAGTACCCGCAGAGCTGGGACGTGGAGGCCTATGCGCAGGAAGGTCCGAAGATCCACTTCCGCGATGGCTGGTACTACATGACCACCGCAGTGGGCGGCACCGCCGGCCCGCCGACCGGGCACATGGTGATCACTGCGCGCTCGCGCTCGATCCATGGGCCGTGGGTGAACGCGCCCAACAACCCGATCATGCGCACGCAGTCGGCCGCAGAGCCGTGGTGGTCGCGCGGCCATGCCACGGTGATCGAGGGCACCGACGGGCGCTGGTGGATGATGTACCACGGCTACGAGAACGGGTACTGGACCCTGGGCCGGCAGGCCCTGCTGGAGCCGATCGAATGGACCGCCGACGGCTGGTTCGTGGCCAAGGGCGGCGACCTCGGCCAGCCGCTGCGCAAGCCCTCCGGTGAATCGGTGGGTGCGCACGGCATGGCCCTGTCCGATGACTTCCGCGGCAAGGCGCTCGGCCCGCAGTGGTCGTTCTTCAACCCGGCCCAGGATGAATACCGACGGCTGGGCTTCAGCGGCCAGGGCCTGGTGCTGCAGGGCAAGGGCCAGACCCCGCGCGACAGCTCGCCGCTGACCGCCATCGCCGGCGACAAGGCCTACCAGTTCGAGGTGGAGATGGACATCGCCCCGGGCGCGGTGGGCGGCGCCCTGCTGTTCTACAGCGACCGGCTGTACGTGGGCGTGGGCAGCAACGGCGAGAAGTTCATCATGCACCGCTATGGCGAGGAGCGCCCCACCCGCTTGGCGGCCAGCACGAAGGGCGGCAAGCTGTGGCTGCGGGTGACCAACAACCGCCACATCGTGACGATCCACTCCAGCACCGATGGCCAGAGCTGGGAGAAGTACCCGGTTCAGATGGAAGTGTCCGGTTACCATCACAATGTGGCTGGCAAGTTCCTGGCACTGAAACCGGCCCTGTATGCGGCCGGCGATGGTGCGGTAACCTTCCGCAGCTTCCGCTATCGCGCGCTGGACTGAGCGCGCGCTGGAATCCCCAGACTTACCGGGTTCACTACATGTCAGTGCGCAACAAGAACGATGCCGCCACGCCGGCATTGGCGAAGGGCAAGGCCGCCACGATCAACGACATCGCGCGACTGTCGGGAGTATCGAAGAAAACGGTTTCAAGGATCATCAACAACTCGCCCCTGGTGCGCAAGGACACGCGCGACAAGGTCGAGGCGCTGATGCGCGAGGTCGGCTACACGCCTGACCCGCTGGCCCGCGGCCTGGCCTTCCGCCGCTCCTTCCTGATCGGCATGGTCTACGACAACCCGACCGCCCAGTACATCGTGGACATGCAGTACGGCGCGCTGGACGCGCTGCGCGGCTCCAGCTTTGAACTGGTGGTGCACCCCTGCGACAGCCGCAGCCCGGGCTACATCGACGGCGTGCGCCGCTTCGTGCAGCAGCAGAAGCTGCACGGGGTGATCCTGGTGCCGCGTGCCTCCGAAGACCAGGCGCTGGCCGACATGCTGGACGAGATCGGCTGCCGCTTCACCCGCGTGGCGGCGCTGCCGCTGGATGACAGCTCGCAGATGGTGGTCACCCACGATCGCGACGGTGCGGCCGAAGCGGCCGATTACCTGCTCTCGCTCGGCCACCGCGACATCGCCCTGGTGACCGGCCCCAGCGCCTACCGTTCCGCGCACGAGCGCACGGCCGGCTTCATCGACGCGCTGTCCCAGCGCGGCATCGAGCTGCCCAAGGACCGCATCATCGAGGCCGGCTACACCTTCGAATCGGGCGTGGCCGCCGCCGAGAAGCTGCTGCTGGGCAAGCGGCGGCCGACCGCCATCTTCACCGGCAACGATGAAATGGCCGCCGGCATCTACAAGGTGGCGCTGCGTGCGGGCATCAACATCCCGCGCCAGCTGTCCATCGTCGGCTACGACGACAGCCCGCTGGCCTCGCGCCTGTGGCCCTCGCTGACCTCGGTGCGCCGCCACACCCGCGACACCGGCCGCACCGCCGCAGCAATGCTGATCCAGCCCGACAGCCAGGCCGCGCTGCAGATCGCCAGCGTGCGCCCGCACCTGATCGTGCGCGACTCCTGCCAGCCGCCAGAGGACTGATTCCGGAGGAATCAGTCCTGTAGGTCGCGACACCTTAAAGCCTCAATCCGGTAGGTCACGACCGTTTGTGGGTCACGACCGTTGGTCGTGACTCTCCAGCCCGCCCCCCTATCGTGCGGCGCAAAATGACACCGGTTACCAACCACCGCTAGAATCGACCGTGAACCGCGCCGGGGCCGAACCCTTCGGCCCGCCCCCTGCTCTGGAGAAGCCATGTACTGCAAGACCCACTACGCCACCCATCCCGATGCCATCAAGGGCGCCAGCAACGACCAGCTGCGCGAGCTGTACCTGCTCGACGGCCTGTTCAATGCCGGCCAGGTGACCCTGAAGTACACCCACTACGAGCGCTTCGTGCTCGGCGGCGCCGCCCCGGTCGATGCCCCGCTGGCCCTGCCGGCGCAGACCGAACCGGCCTCGGCCGCCGGCCACCCGTTCCTGGAGCGCCGCGAGCTGGGCGTGATCAATGTCGGCAGCGGCACCGGTACCGTCACGGTCGACGGAACCGTCTACACGCTGGGGCCGAAGGACGGCCTGTACGTGGCGATGGGCAGCAAGGACGTCGTGTTCGCTTCGCAGGACGCCGCCAACCCGGCACAGTTCTACCTGGCCTCGACCCCGGCCCATGCACGCTTCGAAACCAAGCAGCTGTCGATCAAGGATGCGGTGGCGCTGGATCGCGGCGCGCTGGAAACCAGCAACGAGCGCACCATCTACCAGTACATCGTGCCGGCCACCTGCCAGTCCTCGCAGCTGCTGCTGGGCCTGACCGTGCTCAAGCCGGGCAGCGTCTGGAACACCATGCCGCCGCACCTGCACGACCGCCGCAGCGAGGTCTACTTCTACTTCGACCTGGGCGACAACGACCGCGTCTACCACTTCATGGGCGAACCGGACGCACAGCGCCACATCGTCATGCAGAACAACGAAGCGGTGGTGTCGCCGCCGTGGTCGATCCACATGGGCGCCGGCACCAGCAACTACGCCTTCATCTGGGCGATGGGTGGCGAGAACCTGGATTACACCGACATGCACGTGCTGGACATCTGCCAGCTCAAGTAAGCCCTGCCCGGCCGCCGCGCACCGCGCGCCGGCGGCCGTCGCCGCACTCCCCGCTCGCCTCTACCAAGGAACGCATACGCAATGGCTAATCCCTTCAGCCTGGAAGGCAAGGTCGCTCTGGTAACCGGTGGCAATACCGGCCTGGGCCAGGGCATCGCCGTGGCACTGGCCGCCGCTGGCGCCGACGTCGCCGTGGCCGGCATCGCCCCGCCCACCGAAACCATCGAAAAGATCACCGCGCTGGGCCGCCGCTGCCTGGCCATCGAAGCCAACCTGATCAGCATCGAGCCGGTGGCGCGCGTAGTGCGCGAAACCATCGAAGGCCTGGGCGGGCTGGACATCCTGGTCAACAACGCCGGCCTGATCCGCCGCGCCGATGCGGTGGACTTCAGCGAGCAGGACTGGGACGACGTGATGAACGTCAACATCAAGTCTGCGTTCTTCATCTCGCAGGCCGCCGGCCGCCACTTCATCGAACAGGGCCACGGCAAGATCATCAACATCGCGTCGATGCTGTCGTTCCAGGGCGGCATCCGCGTGCCGTCGTACACCGCCAGCAAGAGCGGCATCGCCGGCATCACCCGCCTGCTGGCCAACGAATGGGCAGGCAAGGGCGTGAACATCAACGCCATCGCGCCGGGCTACATGGCCACCGACAACACCGCCCAGCTGCGTGCCGACCAGGACCGCAACAAGGCCATCCTCGAGCGCATTCCGGCCGGCCGCTGGGGCACGCCGGACGACCTGGCCGGTGCGGCCGTGTTCCTGGCGTCGTCGGCGTCGGATTACATCAACGGTGCCGTGCTGCCGGTGGATGGCGGCTGGCTGGCGCGCTGACGCGCACCGTTCTGTAGAGCCGAGCCCATGCTCGGCTGTCGCGCCCTGATCGAAAAACAGCCGAGCATGGCTCGGCTCTACAGGAGTGCCGCGATGCGAAGACTGTTGCTGCTGTTGCTGCTGTCGTGCACCACCGCGCAGGCGGCGCCGGTGCGTCTGTTCATCGCCGGCGATTCCACCGCGGCCGAGTATGGGCCCGAGCGTGCGCCACAGGCGGGCTGGGGCCAGGCGCTGCAGAGCTACCTGGACCCGGCACGTTTCGAAGTACACAACCACGCCAAGGGCGGGCGCAGCACGCGCAGTTTCATCGACGAAGGGCGCCTGGACGCGATCGCCAGCGAGCTGCGCCGCGGCGATGTGCTGCTGATCCAGTTCGGCCACAACGATGCGAAGTTCGAAGACCGCACGCGTTACACCGACCCGGACACCGACTATCCGCGCCTGCTGATGCGTTATGTGCAGGTGGCGCGCGACAAGGGCGCCACGCCGGTCCTGGTCACGCCGGTGGCGCGGCTGCTGTACGACTTCGGATCACTGCTGGATACGCACGCGCGCTACACGGTGGCGATGCAGCAGCTGGCGGCGCGCGAGCACGTCGCGCTGATCGAACTCAACGACCGCAGCACGCGCTGGATCCGTGCGCTGGGCGAGCAGGGCGCACGCCCGTACTTCCTGTTCGTGCCTGCGCAGGGCAAGGCCGACGGCACGCATTTCAGCGTGGCCGGTGCCAATGCAGTGGCCTGCCTGGTGCTGCGCGAGGCCGTGCCGCTGCTGCCGGCGCTGCAACCGGCGCTGGTGCGTGATATCGACTGCGACGTGATGGGGGCAGGGCAGGGCACCGATGCGCAGCGGCCCTCGCAGGTGCTGCATGAAGACACGATTGCACGCATGCAACCCGGCCCGCATGGTGGCGCCGGGCCGACCACCGCGTATCCGTTCTTCGCCGACGCCGCGGACCTGCCGTTCGTGCTGCGCAAGCGCGTGCTGCACAAGGGCGCCGGCATCGGCCTGCACCCGCAGCACAAGGACGAGATCTACTACATCGTGAGCGGGCAGGGTAGCTACGTGCTGGATGGAGAGCAGCACGACGTGCGCGCGGGCCACGCGCTGCTGACGCGCACGGGCAGCACGCACGCGCTGCAGCAGGTGGGTGAGGAGGATCTGGTGGTGCTGCTGGCGTACCCGCGTGATTGAACGCAGCCGAGCATGGGCTTGTATGTTCCCCCCGGCTCCTACGAGGTATGTAGGAGCCAGGGTGGAGGGACCGACAAGCATGGATCTGCGGA